>NZ_VFVC01000001.1:0-266858 GCF_006441575.1 Mesorhizobium sp. B2-4-12 | reverse complement strand
GATCTACACCGAGCGCGGCTCGGAAGGCATCACCATGGGCGCCATGGACGTGCTCTACAGCTACGGCTTCCAGTACGAGAACCCGAAGAAGCCCTATGACATGGAAGGCTTCGTCAATTCGCCCGACGCGATCAAGGGCCTGGAATTCTACAAGGCGCTTTACGACTGCTGCACCCCTCCGGGCGCCTCGAACAGCTACATGGGCGAAGGCGTCGATGCCTTCAAATCCGGCCAGGTGGCGATGCACATGAACTTCGCCTTCACCTGGCCGGGCCTGCAGAAGGACGAAAATGTCGGCGGCGACAAAATAGGCTATTTCGTCAATCCCAAGGGTCCCGGCGGCGCACAGTTCGCCCAGCTCGGCGGCCAGGGCATTTCCGTGGTGTCCTATTCCGACAAGCAGGAATCGGCGCTGAAATACATCAAGTGGTTCGCCAACAAGGACGTGCAGGCCAAGTGGTGGTCGCTCGGCGGCTATTCCTGCCTCAACGCGGTCGTCAAGGACCCGAAATTCCCGTCTAGCCAGCCCTATGCGCAGACCTTCCTCGACTCGATGGCCATCGTGAAGGACTTCTGGGCCGAGCCGAGCTACGCGCCGCTGCTGCAGGCCTCGCAGAAGCGCTTCCACGACTACGTCGTCGCCGGCCAGGGTTCGGCCAAGGACGCACTCGACGGGCTGGTCAAGGACTGGACGCAGATCTTCCAGGACGACGGCAAGATGTAAGCTCCTCCCGAGCTACGCCCAGGGCCGGATGATTTCAGGTCGAATAGACCAGAAATCATCCGCCTCCAGGCCTAAAGAGAGAGCATGATGTCGTTCCAAGACCGCTTCACACTTTTCGCCATCATGCTCGTGGTCCCGTGCCGCTCTTGGCACGAGACGCGGTTCAGATAAATTCCATCACAGAGACGCCCAAGTGACCGAAGCAGGACTGACCATGCTCAATCGGACCGCGGAGACCGTTGCCCGGGCGACCCCGGAACCGTTGGCGCGCAAGGTCCGGGGCATCAGCGACAAGGGCCTCGCCTGGCTGTTCATCTCGCCGACGATCCTGTTGCTGCTCGCCATCAACATCTTCCCGCTGTTCTGGGCGATCTATCTCTCGTTCACCAATTACCGCGCCAACCGGCCGAACGAGGTGGTGAAGAATCTCGGTTTTGCCAACTACCAGCGCATCCTCGGCGACCGGGACGTCTGGATCGCGATGCAGACGACAGCGCATTTCGTGTTCTGGACCATCCTGCTGCAGACGCTGATCGGCTTCACGCTGGCCTGGCTGATCGACCGCAAGTTCCGCGGCCACGCCTTCTGGACGACGCTGATCCTGGTGCCGATGATGCTGTCTCCGGCGGTGGTGGGCAATTTCTGGCGCTTCCTCTATGAGCCGCAGATCGGCCTGTTCTCCTATGTCATCGCGTTCGTCAGCGGCATTCCACCGACAAGCATCCAGATGCTCTCCAATGTGTCGCTGGCGCCGTGGTCGATCATCATCGTCGACACCTGGATGTGGACGCCTTACGTGATGCTGATCTGCCTCGCGGGCCTGCGTTCGATCCCCGAATACATCTATGAGGCGGCCGAGGTCGACCGCGCCTCCAACTGGCGCCAGTTCTGGTCGATCACGCTGCCTATGGCGCTGCCCTTCATCATGCTGGCGGTGCTGTTTCGCGGCATCGAGAACTTCAAGATGTTCGACATGGTCAACCTGCTCACCGGCGGCGGCCCGGGCTCGACCACCGAGGTCGCCTCGATCACGCTGAAGCGGCAGGCCTTCGAGAGCTGGCGAACGGGTTATTCCTCGGCCTTCGCCATCATCCTGTTCGTCGCGGTTTTCGGCCTCGCCAACATCTACGTCAAGGCGCTCAACAAGGTGAAGCAGAGATGAGCCTGACCACAGCCCACTCGGTCGTCGCGCCCTCGGCGAACTCGAAGCGCATCGCAGGCGCGATCATCATCGCCTACGCGCTGATCTCGATCGTGCCGCTCTTGTGGATCTTCGCCACCAGCTTCAAGACGCCGCCGGATTCGATCGCCTATCCGCCCAAGATCGTGTTCCAGCCGAGCATCGAGGGCTACTGCAACCTGTTCACCACGCGGACAAGGCAGACGCCGGAATACATCAACTCGCTCGGACCGGCGACCGGCTTCTGCGACGAGACCGTGCGCAAGCGCAATATGGTGATCGCCGGGCCGTCGAATTTCCTGCCGCGCTTCGTCAATTCGCTGGTCATCGCCTTCGGCTCGACCTTCTGTGCTGTCTTTCTCGGCACGCTGTCGGCCTATGGCTTCTCGCGCTTCAAGGTGCCGCTCGCCGACGACCTCCTGTTCTTCATCCTGTCGACGCGCTTCATGCCGCCGATCGCCGTCGCCATCCCGATCTACCTGATGTATCGCGAGCTCGGCCTGTCGGACACCGCGCTCGGCATGATCCTGCTCTACACGGCGGTCAACGTCTCGCTGGCGGTGTGGCTGCTGAAAGGCTTCATCGACGAGATCCCGCGCGAATATGAAGAAGCGGCGATGATCGACGGCTATACGCGGCTGCAGGCCTTCTGGCGCACCGTGCTGCCGCAGGCGACCACCGGCATTGCGGCCACCGCGATCTTCTGCCTGATCTTCGCCTGGAACGAGTATGCGTTCGCGGCGCTGCTCACCTCCGGCACGGCACAGACCGCGCCGCCCTTCATCCCGACCATCATCGGCGAAGGCGGCCAGGACTGGCCGGCGGTTGCGGCGGGCACGACGATCTTCCTGGTGCCGATCCTGGTTTTCACCATCCTGCTTCGCAAGCAATTGCTGCGCGGCATCACCTTCGGCGCGGTGCGCAAATGAGCATGACCCAATCCGCAAAACGCAAATCGCGCTGGCCGCGCTGGGCCAGGCGCGGCGTGATGGAAAACGTCGCCACGGCGCTCATCGCTATCGGCTTCCTGATGCTGTTCCAGCCCTTCGCGCTGTCGCTCTACACCTATTCCTTCATCACCATGCTTGCCGGCACCGTGATGTTCATCGTCGTCTCGAAATTCCCGGAATAATCATGGCCGAGATCCGCGTCCAACACCTGAGGAAGGCCTTCGGCGACTTCGTCGCCGTGCAGGATTCCAACTTCATCGTCGAGGATGGCGAGTTCTTCGTCATGCTCGGGCCGTCGGGCTGCGGCAAGACGACGACGCTGCGCATGATAGCAGGGCTGGAACTGCCGACCGGCGGCCAGATCCTGCTCGACGGCGAGGACGTCACCATGCTCAGGGCACGCGAGCGCGACATCGCCTTCGTCTTCCAGCTGTTCGCGCTCTATCCGCACATGAATGTGCGCAAGAACATCGGCTTCCCGCTCTTGGCGCAAGGCATGCCGTCGGCCGAAATCCGCACCAGGGTCGAGGAGACGGCGAAGCTGCTGCGCATCGACCATCTGCTCAACAAATCCGTCTCGGGTCTTGCCGGCGGCGACCGACAGCGCGTGGCGCTCGGCCGCGCCATCGTGCGGCGGCCAAAATGCTTCCTGATGGACGAGCCGCTGGGCACGCTCGACACCGAATTCCGCGACCTGATGGTGCATGAACTGCGCGAACTGCACAACCGGATCCACGCCACGACGGTCTATGTCACGCACGACCAGATGGAAGCGATGTCGATGGCCGACAAGATCGCTGTGATGAACCATGGCGTCATCGAACAGTTCGGCACACCTCGGGAGATCTACGACCGGCCGGCGACCATGTTCGTCGCCGACTTCATCGGCTCGCCGCCGATGAACTTCTTGGGCTTTGGCGGCGGGCTTGCCAAGGGCGCGAAGGAAATTGTCGTGCAAGGCGCAAAGGTCGCGGTACCGGAGGTGCGCGAGGATATCGCCCCGGCCGACATGGCGCTTGGCATCCGGCCGGAGCACATCCGCTTCGACGACGCCTCGAAGCTGCGCGGGGCCATCTACGGCACCGAATATCTCGGCACCACGCAGATCGTCGCCGTGGAGACGGCGGACGGCATCATCAAGGCGCGGGTGCCGGCCGAAATCCGGCTGAATGCGGGCGATCATGTCGGCCTGGCCCTGAACAGCGCGCGGCTGTCGCTGTTCGACAAGGGCTCCGGCCGCGCCGTGAAGACGGCGACCCACGACACCGCCTCTCAAGGGAGAGCGCAGCATGGCTGATGTGCGCGTCAAGAACGTGACCAAGAGTTTCGGCGAGCATGTCGCCGTCAACGGTCTCGGCCTGCATATATCAGACGGCGAATTCGTCGTGCTGCTCGGGCCGACCGGAGCCGGCAAGACGACGACGCTGCGGCTTATCGCGGGGCTGGAACGGCCGGATGCCGGCACGATCGAGATCGGCGGCCACGAGGCCACGACGCTGTCGCCGGCCGAGCGCGACACGGCTTTCGTCTTCCAGCAATATTCGCTCTATCCGCATCTGTCAGTGTTCGACAATCTTGCCTTCCCGCTGCGCTCGCCGGCGCGGAAAATGCCGGAAGACCAGATACGCCGGCGGGTCGAGGAGGTGGCGAAGATGGTGCGCATCCATCACAAGCTCGCCAACCGCTCGACCAAATTGTCGGGCGGTGAAATGCAGCGCGTCGCCATCGGCCGCGCGCTGGTGCGCAAGCCGGCCATCTACCTCATGGACGAGCCGCTTTCGTCGCTCGACGCCAAGCTTCGGGCGGACCTGCGGCTCGAATTGAAGCGCATCCAGTCCGAACTCGGCGCCACCATGCTCTACGTCACCCACGACCAGATCGAGGCGATGACGATGGCCGACCGGATCGGCATCCTCGCCGACGGCGTGCTGGTGCAGATCGGTTCGCCAAGGACGATCTATTCGGAGCCGGCGAACCTGCATGTCGCGGCACGACTCGGCCAGCCGGCGATCAACCTTTTGCCCATGGGGCTGTTGCCCGACGGCGGCGCGCCGGCGGGCGCCAAGACGATCGGCGCACGCACCGAGCATCTGGCGATTGAAAAGGCCGTGAATGGCCATGCCGACGGCGTCGTCGACTGGGTCGAGCATCTCGGCGACCAGAACCATCTGCATGTGACGGTGGGGCCGAAGAAGCTGGTGACGCTGACCGATCCAGACACCGATCTGGCCCAAGGCGACAGGGTGGTGATCCGCTACCGCTCGCCGCTCTATTTCGGCGCGGATGGACAAAGGTTGATGTGAACGGTTTCGAGCGTCCCCGCCAAGGGTCGACGCCAGCTTCCGATGGACGATTGCGAATACGGGACGAATTCGATGAAGCACTTTTTCAACCGCAGGGAAACGATCGTCACCGAGGCGCTGGACGGCCTGTTGCGTACCATCGGCTCGGGCGACCTCGCACGCCTCGACGGCTACCCCGAGATCAAAGTCGTCCTGCGCGCCGGCTGGGACAAGACGAAGGTCAGCGTCATCTCCGGCGGCGGTGCCGGACACGAGCCATCGCACGCCGGCTTTGTCGGCAAGGGCATGCTGACGGCCGCGGTCTCGGGCGAGATCTTTGCCTCGCCGAGCGTTGAAGCGGTGCTGGCGGCCATCCGCGCAGTCACCGGCCCGGCCGGCTGCCTGCTGATCGTCAAGAACTATACCGGCGACCGTCTCAATTTCGGCCTGGCCGCCGAGAAGGCGCGCGCCGAAGGTTTTGCCGTCGAGATGGTGATCGTCGCCGACGATATCGCGCTGCCCGACATCGCCCAGCCGCGCGGCGTCGCCGGCACGCTGTTCGTGCACAAGATTTCGGGCCATCTGTCGGAGGCCGGCCATGATCTGGCTGCGATCGCGGCAGCGGCACGCGCGGCCGCGAAGGACATCGTCTCGCTCGGCATGTCGCTGTCGTCCTGCTCCATCCCCGGTCAACCGCATGAAGACAGGTTCGGCGAAAACGACGGCGAGCTCGGTCTCGGCATCCATGGCGAGCCGGGTGTCGAACGCATCGCGGTGCAGAGCGCCGACAGGCTGGTGGCAATCATGGCGGAGCCCCTCGCGGCGCGGCTCGACCCCAGTGCTCCCCATGCCTTGCTGATCAACAATCTCGGCTCGGTGCCGCCGCTTGAAATGTCGCTGATCGCCAATGCGGTGCTTGCCTCGCCCCTCGGTAAGTCCATCAAGCTGGCAATCGGCCCCGGCCCGCTGATGACGGCCCTCAACATGAACGGCTTCTCGCTGTCGCTGATACGGCTTGACGCGGCCCGCGAGGCCGCCCTGCTGGCGTCGGTAGGCCCGCACGCCTGGATGCCGGCAAAGCCGGTCGCCGCACCTGCTGTCGTGCCGATGGCGAAAGCATCCGGACAGAGTGCGACGCACCTGCCCAGCCAGGACGCCGGCACAAAGCGCCTGATCGTTGCGGTCTGCGAAAGGCTGATCTCGCTCGAAGCGACATTGAACGGGCTGGATGCCAAGGCGGGCGACGGCGACACCGGCTCGACCGTGGCGACCGGCGCGCGCAGTGTGCTTGAGCGGCTTGATAGGCTGCCGCTCGCCAACCCCGCGGCGACGCTCGGCGCGGTGGGCGACATTTTGAGCGCATCGATGGGCGGCTCCAGCGGCGTGCTGCTGTCGATCTTCTTCACGGCGGTGGCGCAGGCCCTCGAAGGCGGCGCTGACATAGCCAAGGCGCTGCTTGCCGGGCTCGAGCGGATGACCTTCTATGGCGGCGCCAAACCGGGCGACCGCACCATGGTCGATGCCCTGGAGCCGGCGCTCAAGGCGCTCGACGGCAGCGGGCTTGGAAGCGCGGCGGCAGCGGCCCGGCGCGGTGCCGAGGCCACGGCGGCCATGGAAAAGGCGAAGGCCGGACGGTCCGCCTATATCGGGACCAAGTTGCATGGCGTGGTCGACCCCGGCGCTCATGCCGTGGCCGAGGCGTTCGCGGCCGCCGCCACGCTGCTTGTCACGGCCTGATGCATGCTCCAGTTGTCGAATGACCGTTCTTTCGCTACTGCGGGCAAGGCGCAAACCGGGAATTTGGCCGATATGACGGCATTGAACCTTGCCAGGCTGGTCGCGGCCGCCGCGGATGCGATTGCCGCCCACGCCGAGGAATTGACGGCGCTCGACCAGGCGATCGGCGACGGCGACCACGGGCTGAATATGAAACGCGGCTTCGAGGCCGTGCGGGCCGAGGCCGATCTGTTCGCGGCAAAACCGCTGCCCGACGCGCTGAAGGCGATCGGCACCAAGCTGGTGATGACAGTGGGCGGGGCCTCCGGCCCGCTCTTCGGCACATTGTTCATGGCGCTCGGCAAGGAGATTTCGGCCGACCCCGATCGCGCCAATTTGACGGTGGCCTTCGGCAAGGCGATCGAGGCGGTGGCCGCGCGCGGCAAATCTCAAGTTGGCCAGAAAACCATGCTCGATGTGCTGCAGCCGGTGCATCAGGCCTTGGCCGAGGGAAAGACGGCGGCGGAAATAGCCGACATCGCCGACATCGCCGCCAAGGCGACCGTACCTATGAAAGCGTTGCGCGGCCGCGCCTCGTTCCTCGGCGACCGCTCGATCGGCCATATGGATGCCGGCGCGCGCTCGACCGCGCTGCTGGTGCGTACGGTGGCGGAAACCATCGGGGAGGTTGCCTGATGAGCAATGTCGGGATCGTGATCGTGTCGCATTCGCCGCTGGTCGCGGAGGGCACGGCCGACATGGTACGCCAGATGGTGGGCGACGAAGTGCCGCTTGCATGGTGCGGCGGAAACGGCCATGGCGGGCTCGGCACCAATGTCGAGGCGATCATGGGCGCCATCGACAAAGCCTGGTCGGAAGCCGGCGTCGCCATTCTCGTCGATCTCGGCGGCGCCGAGACCAACAGTGAAATGGCGGTCGAGATGATCGGCGAGCCGCGTGCGCACAAGATCGTCGTCTGCAACGCACCGATCGTCGAGGGGGCGGTGATGGCCGCGACCGAGGCATCCGGCGGCGCCTCCCTGAAAGAGGTGGTGGCGACGGCGCACGAATTGTCGCCGTCGTGAGTGAACAGGAACGTTGAACATATGTCCGCAGCCGCCGAAGCGACCGTCCTGATCACCCATGCGGTGGGCCTGCATGCGCGCCCTTCGGTGAAGTTCACCAAGCTGGCCAAGACCTTTGCCGGCGATGTCGAGATCGCGCTTGCCGCCAACGGGCCGTGGTTCGACGCCAAGAGCATCGTCAAGGTGATGGCGGCCAAGGCGCCGAAGGGCACGTTGCTGCACATCAGGGCCAGGGGTGATGGCGCCATCGATGCCGTCGATGCGCTGGTCGATCTGGTGCGGCGCGACTTCGACGAAGGCGCGGACCATGCCCGCACCGCTTAGGCTCCAAGGCATTTCCGCCTCGGCCGGCTATGCCGAGGGGCCGCTGTTCGACCTCGACCGGCCATCGGCCGTCTACGCAAGCAAAGCCACCGCGGCGGAAGAGAAGGCGTCGCTGACAGCCGCGATCGACAAGGCGGTGAAACGGCTTGCCGCCATGGTCGAAGCCGCAGACAGCGATGCCGCCGGCATACTCGAATTCCACATCGCCATGCTGGAGGACGACGCGCTGAGTGGACCGGCCTTCGCATCGATCGGTTCCGGACAGACAGCCGATACGGCCTGGCGGCAGGCACTCGATAGCGAGATCGCCAGCTATGAAGCCTCCGACCAGGGCTATTTCCGCGCCCGCGCCGCGGACCTGCGCGACATCAGGGACCAGGTGCTGCGTGCCCTGACCGAGGACGGAGGCCGCGCCGCGCCTTCGGGCGCCATTCTGTTCGGCGACGACATCGCGCCAACACGTTTTCTCGAAACCGACTGGACGCACGGCGGCGGCATCGCGCTGAAGGCGGGCAGCACCGCCAGCCATGTCGCCATGCTGGCGCGATCGCGCGGCGTGCCGATGGTGGTCGGGCTGCGCCAATTGGAGGCCAATCTGGCAGGCCTCGCTCTGCTCGACGCCGAGCACGGCAGCATCGTGCTGGCGCCCTCGCCAGCGGAGGTCGCCTCCTTCCGACAATTGTCCTCTTCCTTCACGATTCGCGAAGGCAAGGCACGGACCTTCCTGGCACCGCCGGCGGTAACCAAGGACGGGACGGCGGTGCGCGTGCAGGTCAACATCGCCGGCCCATCCGATGTCGACGCCATCGACATCGCGACCTGTGACGGTGTCGGACTGATGCGCACCGAATTCCTGTTCGGCAAGACCTTGCCGGATGAGGCGACGCAATACCGCGCCTATCGCAAGGTGCTGGAGTGGGCCGGGGAAAAACCTGTGACGATCCGCACCGTCGATGCCGGCGGCGACAAGCCGGTGCCGGGCTTCACCGTCGAGGAAGGCAATCCGTTCCTTGGCCTGCGCGGCATCAGGCTGTCGCTGGCGCGGCTCGACATATTCCGTGTTCAAATCAGGGCATTGCTGCGCGCCGCGCCGCACGGCAATCTCAGGGTCATGTTTCCGATGATCGCCATGGCCGAGGAGTATGAATGCGCGGCTGCCTTGTTCGCCGAAGAACAGGCGGCGCTTGCCGCGCGCGGCGTCACGCAGCAGATGCCGCCGCTCGGCATCATGGTCGAGGTGCCGTCGGTGGCCATCGCGCCGGAGGCGTTCGCCAATGTCGCCTTCTTGTCCATCGGCTCCAACGACCTGACGCAATATGTGATGGCGGCGGCGCGCGACAATGCAGCGGTCGCGCATCTCAATTCCGTCCGTCATCCTGCCGTCCTGCGGCTGATCGGCTTGATCACGGCCTTCGGACGGGAAAACGGCATTCCCGTCAGCCTGTGCGGCGATGCCGGCGGCGATCCGGCGTCGATCCCATCGCTGCTGGAAGCCGGCCTGCGCGACCTTTCCGTCGCGCCGGCGCAACTCGCCATGGCCAAGGCGGCCATATCGGACATTTCGGTCTAGGCGCGGCTGACATGGTCGACAACATACCCGAACCCGGTCCCGAAGCGGCGATCCGCGCCTACAAGACGATCCTGTCGCAGGTCATCGACCAGCGCCCGTCCGGCATGCGCCAGCGCCTTGCCGACGCGCTCGGCAAGCACCGCAGCTTCGTCACGCAGATTTCGAGCCCGGCCTATTCGGTCCCCATCCCCTCAAAGCATCTGCCTTCGATCTTTTCCGTCTGCCATTTCAGCCCGGCCGAGCGCGATCAGTTCCTTGCCGCCTACCATCAGGCACATCCGGGAAAAATGTCGATCGCGGCGGGCATGCGCAAGACACGGCATGTGTCGCTCGTCGTGCCCGATTTCGGCGACGACAAGCAGAATGCGGCGCTCGACCGGGCGATCAACGAATTCATCCAGAAGATCACCAGCATCGCCGGCAAGGGTGGCGGCTGACCGTTTCTTGCCGAGCTGTTTGGGAGGACGCCATGAAGAAATTTATGAACGCGGTGGACACGGTGCTGACCGAGAGCCTCGACGGTTTCGCGGCCGCCCATGCCGATATACTGGTGCTTGGCGAGGAGCACAAATTCATTCGCCGTCGGAGCTTGCGGCCTGGCAAGGTGGCGCTGATCTCCGGAGGTGGCTCGGGCCACGAGCCGCTGCATGGCGGCTTTGTCGGCCATGGCATGCTGGATGCCGCCTGCCCCGGCCAGGTGTTCACCTCGCCGACGCCGGACCAGATGCTGGCGGCGGCGCAGGCCGTCGACACCGGCGCCGGCTGCCTGTTCATCGTCAAGAATTATGAGGGCGACGTGATGAACTTCGACATGGCGGCCGAAATGTCGGAAGGCGTCCTGCAGGTAGTGACCAATGACGACGTGGCCGTCGAGAATTCATCCTACACGACCGGCCGGCGCGGCGTCGCCGGCACGCTGGTGGTGGAAAAGATCGTCGGCGCGGCCGCCGAGCATGGCCTGGCCCTCCCGGTGCTGAAGACGCTGGGCGAGCGCGTCAATGCCGCGACCCGCTCGATGGGCGTGGCGCTCACCAGTGGCACGGTGCCAGCCGCGGGCAAGCCGACCTTCGACATCGGCGATGGCGAGATGGAGTTCGGCGTCGGCATCCATGGCGAGCCCGGCCGGCGACGCGACAAGTTGAAAAGCGCCGATGCGATCGCCGAGGAAATCTGCGCCGCTATTCTGGGCGATCTCGGCGACAGGGGCAAAGGTCCGGCGCTGCTGTTTATCAACGGCTTCGGCGGCACGCCGCTGATGGAACTCTATCTGATGTACAACAGCGCGCGCCGGATATTCGAGAGCCACGGCGTCACGATAACCCGCTCGTTGGTCGGCAGCTATGTCACCTCGCTCGACATGGCCGGCTGCTCGATCACGCTGACCATGCTCGATGATGAGATGACAGGCTGGTGGGACGCGCCCGTCCATACGGCGGCGCTGCGCTGGGGCATGTAAGACTGGCCTCAGACATGCATTTCTGCGACCATCGTGCACAACCCAATTAACCCAATTATCTGCAACATTGTCCGGCTTGATCCTGCCACCCCTGACACCCGCCGACGAAAAACTGTTGCTGCGCTTCGCCGATCCGGAGTCCACGGCGGTCGACGATAATCTGTCGGCAAAAGCTCTGTCGGCACTGCTCGACAATGCTGAATTCCACGGCGTTCTGCCGATCATGCTGCGCAAGCTCAGGGAACGTGGCGACGTCCATTTGCCTGATGACCCTGCCTTGCAGCTGAAGCTGTCGGGGCTGCGTGATCAGGCAACGATTGCCACCGGCCAGTCGATGCTGCTGCAGTACCATGGCGACCGCATCATGAAGGGGTTGGCGGCGGAAGGCATTCCGGCGCGGATCGTCAAGGGGCCGGTCTTCGCGCGAAAACTCTACCGCAACATATCCGACCGGCCGTTCACCGACATCGACATTCTCGTCGAGCCCGGCAACCTTGCGCGGGCAAACCAGGTGATCGCGGCCAGCGGCTTCGAGCTTGGCAGCGACGAAGCCGAATCCTACCAGTTGCAGGAGTTCAAATGGCTGGAAAAGGGGAATTCCAGCCTGCTGATCGAACTGCATGGCGACCTTGTGCACGACACCGGCATGCGGCGGCGCCTGTCGCTGGGCTTCCGCGAATTGGGCACCATCGACGGCGGGGCGAAGGACACGCCGGCAGCCCTTTTGACGATCGCCGTCGTGCACGCCGCCGGCGGCCACAAATTCCACCGGCTGCAGCTTTGTGTCGACGTGCTGCAAGGGGTGCGGGCACTCGGCTCGCCCGAATCGGAAATCCGCCTGCTGAAGTCTGCGCGCATGACCGGCATCGAACTCGAACTGGCGATCGTGCTCGACGTCACCGGCCGATTGTTCGGCGAGGCCCGCGCGCTTGAACTCGCCGGGCGGATCAAGCCTGACCTCTCGATACGGCTGGCCAGGCGGCTGATCACGACGAACACGCTGCTCAGGGTGAATTCCCGGGAAAAGATCGGCTCACGCCTGCGCCGCGACGCCTTTCGCTGGATCCAGCGGCTGGCTAAGGCCAGGGCGGTTCCAGGAAAAGCGTGAAGCGTCTTCCGTTGCATCAAGACAAGAAGTCTTCCGCCGCTGAATGGCCGTCAATCGGTTGAGGTCAGCGTCGCGTTGATCAGCGCCGCCGCGTCGGCAGGGCGTGCGCCGACTTCCAGGGTGAAGGTCGGCACCGAGGAGACCAGCTTGCCGATCGTCGCCAGCCGGCGCTTCTGCAACGGCAACAGGCCGGTCATGCCAGTGCGGACATTGTCCATCGCCAGCGCCACCATCGCGTCGGTCCGGACCATGGGCACGAGCCGGGTCTCGCTGTTTGCGGACCGTGCAAGGTGCACGAGAGCTGCCACAGGCCTGGCGGCAGGACTTTCGATTCGTATGATCCCGCTCAGCCGCTCCAGCGAGACGGCCTGTTCGCCGTTGCGGTCCCATGACGGACCAAGGCATGGTGACACAAGCGGGATAATTTCGGCGGTCTTCTGGTGGATCTTGACGTGGCGCGGCAGCCCCCAGGCCACAGGCATGACCGAAGCCACGTTCAGGACCATGGCGTCGTCGGAGCAGAGGCCTAAGCCTTGCGTCGCCAGCGCCAGCGACGTGGTGGTCTTGCCCGTGCCGCTCGGCGCGTGGATCAGCACGACAGCGTCACGATCGGGCAGCGTCAGGCCGGCGGTGTGCAGCATATGCTGGCCGCCAGCGTCGAGCGCGGCGTCCAGCACCAGCATCGACGGTGTCCAGGCTGCCTTCGTCCCAAGGCGGACCCGGAGTTTCGCCCAGCCCTCCTCATCATTCATCGCCACAGTCTGGCGTCCTGGAAAGACGAGATGGACCGTCGAGCCATCGGCGACCATCCGGCAATAGCCGTCTTCCGGTATCTCGCCTTCAAAGACGAGCGACCCCACCGGCTCTTCCTCCAGAACGTCCGTCTCGGCAATATCGAGGCGAAAATCCGGCTCGACGGAATCTGCTACGCGCAGGCTGGCGAGCATTCTGTCGAAGTCCCGCCCCAATTCGGGCCGGTCGGCCGATATGCCGAGAACCTGGCCGTTGAGGCCGTAGCATGCAAAAAGTCTGGTCAAGCGGGACGCACCCTTGTGGCATCGGCATGGTGGCGATAGATCTCGACCATGCCGGGAAGGCTGTCACTGACAACCGGTTTGCCATCGAGGCAGACCCAGCAATGCGCCGACAAGTGCTGCGCCTTCAGCGACTTCGGATCGACGCCGAAACGCAGCTCCGGATCGAAGCCGGCAAGGCGCAGGAAACGATGGCCAAGCAGGCCCTCGCGCAGGCATCTGCGGTCGCGCATCAGCCAGGGATGGCGCACGGCGCGGTTGACGCGGGCGACGATGTAGGCGGCCGGCAGGCCGCGATAGGGTGTCGGCGAGGCGAGCGGCGCCCATTTTAGCACCTCCTCGAAACTGCGGTTGGCGATGAGGACCGGCATCAGCCGCGCGCTTGCCCAGAGATGGCAGCGAAACAAAGCACGCAGGAGCGGACCGTCGGCCATCAGTTGCGTCTCTCCATCAGGCGCCCGGGGCGGCGAGGATACCTTCCGAGACCAGATCGGTGGCCAGTGCGGCCATGTCCTCGTCGAGCGTATCCTTGCCGACCTCGAACTCCTCGCAAAGCAGGCCGACGATCTGGTCAAGGCTGCGCGCGCCATCGACCTTGTCGAGAAAGGCTTCGGTCGTACCGTTGCAGGTGTAGAGTTGTCCGCTGCGCGCCAGAAGCACGACGGCCCCATCGCCGACATGCTGGACCGAGGCGTCGTCCGCCAGCCGCAAAACCGTCCCAGAAACAATTTCCATCACCAACCCCAAAAAGCCATGCAAAGCCCGAAATGAGATAGCGCGGTGATGGGGTGCTGTCTATCAGCCGGGGGAGGTAGTCCATGCCGGTCTGCGTTTTGCAGGCGACCACCGGTGGCGCATGCGCTCCCCTCAATGCCGTACTTCACGACTGTGGGCGTCTCCGCTCAGGACGAGACCATCTCGGACGAAAATCGGGGAAGACATCGCCGGAAAAAACAGCATAGGCTATCACAAAGACGGCAAATCGATCCTGGGGAGGATGTGGATGGCTTCACGCTATCACGAGGTCTATGACGGCTGGAAACGCGACCCGGAAAAATTCTGGGCGGACGCGGCCGTCGCCATCGATTGGTACTCGCCCTGGGACAAGGTGTTCGATGCCACGGCCGGCGTCTACGGGCGCTGGTTCACCGGCGCGACCTGCAACACCTGCTACAACGCCATCGACCGCCATGTCGCCGGCGGACGCGCCGATCAGATCGCGCTGATCCATGACAGCGCCATCACCGGAACGGTGAAGAAATTCACCTATGCCGAGCTCAAGCGTGAAGTGGTGGCGCTGACCTCGGTGCTGAAGAATCGCGGCATCGGCAAGGGCGACCGTGTCATCATCTACATGCCCATGGTGGCGGAGGCGGCTATCGCCATGCTCGCCTGCGCCCGGATCGGCGCGGTGCATTCGGTCGTCTTCGGCGGCTTTGCCTCGCATGAGCTTGCCACCCGCATCAATGACGCCAGGCCCAAGCTGATCATCTCCGCCTCCTGCGGCCTTGAGCCGGGCCGGGTCGTGGCCTACAAGCCGCTGCTCGACAGAGCGATCGAGATGTCCCGCCACAAGCCGGACGCCTGCCTGATCCTGCAGCGCGGCCAGTTGCGCTGCGATCTGAAGGACTATTTCGACATCGACTACGCCGACGCCGTCGCCCGCGAACGGGCGGCCGGCGCCAATGTCGACTGCGTGCCGGTGCTCGCCACCGATCCGCTCTACATCATCTACACGTCAGGCACGACCGGCCAGCCCAAGGGCATCGTGCGCGACAATGGCGGCCACATGGTCGCGCTGAAATGGACGATGGAGAACGAATTCGGGGTCAAGCCGGGCGAGGTGTTCTGGGCGGCGTCCGATGTCGGCTGGGTGGTCGGCCATTCCTACATCGTCTACGGACCGCTGCTGCATGGCTGCACTAGCATCCTGTTCGAAGGCAAACCGATCGGCACGCCCGACGCCGGCACCTATTGGCGCGTCATTGCCGAACACGGCGCCGTCGCGCTGTTCACCGCGCCGACGGCGTTCCGCGCCATCAAGGGACAGGACCCCAAGGGCGAGTTCGTTCCCAAATACGATCTGTCGAAATTCCGCACACTGTTCCTCGCCGGCGAGCGCGCCGACCCCGAAACCATCAAATGGGCGGAGCAGAAATTGAACGTGCCCGTCGTCGATCATTGGTGGCAGACGGAGACCGGATCGCCGATGACGATCAACCCGGCGGGGCTCGGCCTGCTGCCGGTGAAATACGGCTCGCCCGGCGTGCCGATGCCCGGCTACGACATCCGGGTGCTCGACGACGCCGGCCACGAAGTGCCGCGCGGCACGCTGGGCAATGTCGTGGTCAAGCTGCCATTGCCGGCCGGCTGCCTGCCGACCTTGTGGAACGCCGATGCCCGCTTCCGCCAAGCCTATCTCGACGAGTTCCCCGGCTTCTACAAGACGGCCGATGCCGGCATGATCGACGACGATGGCTACCTCTATGTGATGGCCCGCACCGACGACATCATCAATGTCGCCGGCCACCGGCTGTCGACCGGCGCCATGGAAGAGGTGCTGGCCGCCCATCCCGATGTCGCCGAATGCGCTGTCGTCGGCATTGCCGATGCCATGAAAGGCCAGGTGCCGCTCGGCTTCGTGGTGTTGAACGCCGGTGTCGCGCGCGACGGGGAAGCCATCGAGCAGGAGGTGGTCGCGCTGGTGCGCGAACGCATCGGCCCGGTCGCCGCCTTCAAGACCGTGGTGATGATCAAGCGCCTGCCCAAAACGCGGTCGGGAAAGATCCTGCGCGGCACCATGCAGAAGATCGCCGACAAAGAGGAGTGGACGATGCCGGCGACCATCGACGACCCTGTCATCCTGGACGAGATCACCGCCGCGATGAAGGCGCGCGGGATCGGGATTTGAAGTGCCGCGTTGGTGGCCGAGAGAGCCTAACTTGTTCGGCAGGCAAATACCTTTTTTGTGTATCGTGCACCGGCCTCTTGGCACTATCCCGCTTCATACTCGATGGCAGCCAGCCATTTTGCGTGCACGACTGCCGGCTTGATATCGAGAGCCGCCGCATGGACCCGTTTCAGGATCGCCGACAAGGAGGACCGGCTGATCTTCGATGAACTCGATTGCGCCTAGAGCGGTTCAGCGTTTGATAGAATCGTTAATCCGCTCTAACTCTTTGTTTTTACGCAATTCCGGACGGAAAACCGCTACGCACTTTTCCTGCAATTGCTCTAAAAGCGCACATATCCCGGGGACGCCGCTATCTCGCGAATTATTCGGGCGGGATTTCCGGCAACCAGGCTGTGCGGGGGGACACTTTTGGTGACCACGGACCCGGCTCCGATCACGCTATGGTCGCCGATTTCAACTCCAGGCAGAATTATTGAATTGCGGCCGATCCACACATTGTCGCCGATCACGACGGCTTTCATTTTGACGCCGGCGCCTTCATCGATCTCGTGATAGTTCGAATCTTGAATGACGACGCAATCGCCGACAAGGCAGTTCTTCCCGATGCTCACCGCTGTCGAAACGTCGATCATCACGCCGCTGTTTATGAATGACCTGGAGCCGATGGACAGTCTTGCATTGCCGAGCACATGGAACCAGGAACGGGATCCAAAACCCCGGAATGAAACCAGGGAACCGAGCTCGATAGCGCCGTTTCCAGCTATATGCGGCGAGACGCCGAGGACCGAAACGCGATCGGCTATTTTTATGCCCCTGGTGCGCCAAAGGAAGGTAAAGATCCTACCTTTGATAAACCTTCGGACACGATAGATATTCACGACGACACCCCTTCCGAGCCGCATTGATCGTCATGCGGACAGAGACATCCGGCTGCCCTCCGCAGCCAGGTGAATGCAATGGAACGAACAGCCTTTGCAGGACGGCCCGCTAGAGCGGCCCAGCGTTTTATGGGATCGTTGACCCGCCCTAAGTCTTTGTTATTGCGCAACTCGAGACGGAAAACCGTTACGCACTTTTCCTGGAATTGCTCGGTGCGACTAACGCCTACTGGCTGGCCAGAGGCGCCAGCTTGACCTTGATGACGTCGCCGGGCAGCACGGGTGTGTCTTCCTTCGCCGCGATCTCGCTGGTCTTGCCGTCGACGACCCGCACCAGAGCATAGAGCAGGCTGGGCTCTTCGTTGGTATCAGTGGCCGCCCTGGTTGCTGGATCGGCTGCCTGGGCGATCAGGCCCTTCTGCATGTTCACCTTCAGCGCGGCCTCATTGAGGTCGGCTTCGGTCTGCTGCCGGTTGGCGGCGAGACTCGAACTCAAGGTGTTCTGGGCATCGATGGCGTCCTGCGTCGCCTTGCTGATCGCCTGCTTGGCGGTGAGGATGGCCGTTTCGTAGTCCAGGATCTTGCCCTGCAGGTCGGTGACGGACTGCTGCGAATCCAGAAGTCGCGCATTGGCGACCAGACCCTTCTGCGCCAGCGGACCGATGCTGGCGAGTTGCTGCTGCGCCAGGTCGACCTGCTTCTGCTGGTTGACGATCTTCTTCTGCAGGGATTCGATCTCGGCCTGCAGAACCCCTTTGAGATCGTCGAGCGCCTCGAGCTTCAGCTTAAGCGCTTTCTGGTCCGAGGTCAGGATCGTCATCTCGTCGGCGACGATGGCCGGCAGCCGCGGATCGCCCTCGACCTCTTTTGGCACGTCGAAACTCGTCTTGCCGGCCATATCGGCGTCGATGCGGGCGCGCTTGACGATCAGCCTGATGCGCTGGTCGTCAGAGATGTCGAAGCCGCCCTTGGCGGTGACCAGGTCCTTGCCGAGTTGAGGCCCGTAGTCTGTGTTGCGCCTGATGCCGCCGGCGACGCTGATCGCCTTCAGCACCGTAAGGTCGGGCACATAGGGAAACTGACCGGGGTTCTGGACCTCGCCCGAAATGTAGAATGGCCGGAACTGTGCCATTTCAACCGAGGCTTCAGGCCTGTCCGACAAAGCGAGCTTGTGCTGCAGCGCTTCGCCGATCGCTGCCGCGACTTGCGCCGTGGTCTTGCCGGCCGCCGGCAATTCGCCGACGAAAGGCACGGACAGGGTACCGGCCGGGCCGACCGTGTATTGGCCGTTGACCGACGACCAGTCGCGGAACGCACTTTCGACGGTCTGCCATTCGGCGATGCGGATGGTGAGCTTGTCCTGCGAGCCGAGGTGGTATTCGTCGGCGGCGGCCATCGGCGGAAAAGCGAGCGATGCCGCAAGGCAGGCCATAAGCAGCGAGCGGCCGCAAAACGGGCCGCTGCCAAAGGCTTCCGATATGTCTTTTTTCAACTGTGCGTTCCGATCCGTTTTAGCCCCATCGCCCGATGAGCTTGCCGCCGGATGTCTGGTACCGGTGGCCGGTCAGTAAGAGCCGCGCGACATCCAGACGGCCGGCACGGTCTTGATGATGATGCGCACGTCCCCGAACAGCGACCAGTTCTCGACATAGTGACGGTCGAACGCGACGCGGCTGTCATAGGAGACGTCGTTGCGGCCGCTGACCTGCCACAGGCCAGTCAGGCCGGGCCGGGACTTCAGATAGTACACAGCGGCGCTGCCGTAGATCTCCAGCTCGTCGCGCACCACCGGACGAGGCCCGACAAGGCTCATGTCGCCCTGAAGGATGTTGATGATCTGGGGGAGTTCATCGAGGCTGAGCTTCCTCAAGACCGCTCCGACACGGGTGACGCGCGGATCGTTCTTCAGCTTGCGGGTGGCCATCCACTCCGCGTTGGCTTCCGGATTGGTGGCGAGATAGGCGGCCAGCACCTTGTCGCCGTCCGGAACCATGGTGCGGAATTTCAGGCACGGAAAGATCCGGCCGCCGCGCCCGATTCGCTTGTGGCCGTAGAAAATCGATCCACCGTCGGAAAACTTGACCAGCAACGCTATCATGATGAACAGCGGGCTGAGCGCGATCAGGCCAGCCAGCGAACCCACAATATCGAAACTGCGTTTGATAAGGCCGCCGATCGGCGGCGGAAAATCGGTGCCAGCCTGCGAAAAGTCCGCCGTGGCCGACTTGGCAATGTCCCTCATGCCGATACTCCATGCGTTGAACGAATGGTTTACCGCACGATATCAAAAAAATGCTGCAGCGCAACACACAAATTTCCCAGCCCGTTGAAATAGTCTCGTCATGAATTGACTAAATAATAAGCTTGTGCAGCAAACTTTTCAGGATGTTGAGCAAATTTGTGACAATAAAATGGCAACTAGAAAAAATGTCGACCTTTCTGGGGCGATTTTGAGGCAGGACGTTCCCCGTGGCCTCCAACGGGGCATATTAGTGCTTTATAAAGGTGCGAAGTTCCGGAATATTAACATAAAATACTGCTTAATATTGTAGATTGTACTGAAATAGGCCTGTGGGCCTAGATCGTTTGAAATGCCTGTGTGTGCGTTGCAACACGAGCGAGTCAATCGTATCGGCTCAATCAAAAATATGTGCGGTTGCCCTTGCCGCCTCCTGCCCGCCTTAATAGAATTGCAAATTATACCTGTCAGAGTGGCGACAGGTTGAAAGGCCGGAAGCAACCGGTCGGCAGCGGGCAACTTAACAAGCCCGCATAACAAGGGACGGCGCTCGGGTAGGGCAATCGTTGGATATAACCCGAGCCGGTTTATGGGCTGTTGGGTATGTCGCTTCCAAAATTCATCATTGGGATGATTTTCGCGCTGGCAATCATCGTTGGCTGGTCCTGGATCGATAGCGCTTCGCTGGGTACGACCCTGCTGCGCGTAATCATCTGCGCCGTGATCATCCAGGCCGGCTACTTCGTCCTTGTCTATGCCATGATCGCCAGGAGCGCGCCGACGCCGGCGGACAGGCTGCGCGAGGCCGAAAGAAAGCTCAGTGCGCCAGACGTGGCTGAAAGCGAAAAGCTGGGCAGCGCACGGCGAAGCCTGCACTGATCCAGCAATATCGCCAAATGCCAAGGATATATCCGCCCTCAGGCCACATTGGCGGATTCGGGTTCCGATTGTTCTCCAGACAGCATCCTGGACAGCCGGCTCCCCGGCTTTGCCTTCAGCCGCTGATATTGCCCGACTTCCACGACACGGCCGTCCTCCATCGCCACCACCCAGTCGGCGAAGGCGATCATCGACGGCCGGTGGGCGATGGTCAGGATGGTCATCGCGCCGCGCAATCCGTCGATCGACCTGGCGATCAGCGACTGGTTCTGCCAGTCGAGCGCGCTGGTCGCCTCGTCGAGGATGAGCAGCGACGGCTTGCGCAGCAGTGCACGCGCCAGTGCGATGCGCTGGCGCTCGCCGCCGGAGAGGCGCACGCCACGGTCGCCGACCACCGTATCGAGCCTGTGGTCGAGCCGATCGACGAATTCACCGGCGTGCGCGGCGCGCAGCGCTCTCCATAAATCGTCGTCGCTCGCCTGCGGCGCGGCGAGACGCAGGTTCTGCGCGATCGTATCGTGCAGCAGGAACACGTCCTGCGGCACATAGGCCACCTGATCGCGCCAGCGGCGGCGATTGGCGGCATCGATCTCGACGCCGTCGACGACGATCTTGCCGGCGCTCGGCTCGAGCAGGCCGAGCAGCATGTCGGCGATCGTGCTCTTGCCGGATCCCGACGGACCGATCAGGGCGGTGACCTTGCCGGCGGGAAGGCCAAACGTGATGTCGCTCACCACCGCCTTGCCGGCGCTATCGTCATAGAAGAAGGAGACACCTCGAATGTTCAGTCCGGTATCCAGCGACAGCTTGCCACCATCCTTGGATCCGACATGGCCCGGTTCGCGCTCTGCATCGAAACGTGCCTGCAGGCTGCGCATCGCCGTATAGGCGGGCAGGTTGATCAGCACCTGCTGGGCCTGTGTCTGCATGTCCATGAAGCGCGGCGCGATGCGCATGAAGACAAGCAACAGCACGACAATCTCGGCCAGCGACAGGTTGAAGCGGACCAGCGCCACATAGATGAACAGGCTCAAGCCCACCACGCTCGCCACCTGGAACACGGCGGTACCGATCGAGCTGTTGCGCACGTAGTCGATGTTGTCGGCCTTCATCTTTTCGAGCGTTGCCTGCAACTGGGCGAAATAGCTCGCTTCGACATTCAGGCTCTTGGCCACCTTGATGCCGCCGAGGAATTCCGAGACCGTCCGGTACTGATCCTGGCGATTGGCTGTCAGAACCCTGCCGAAAGCGGTGGCGCGCGAGCGGAACGGCTGCAGCGCGACGAACATCAGGATACCGATGACCACGGCAAACAGCGTCATCACCGGCGAGATGAACACGGAGACCACGAGATAGCCGGTCAGAAGCACGGCGATCTGCACCAGCATCAGCAGCGAGAAGGCCGCCCCCTGGACACGGTCTATGTCGCCGGTCAGGGCATGGTCGAGGTCGGAGCTGCGCATGCGAGTGAACACGCCCCAGCGCGCCTTGCCGATGCTCTCGAACAGGTTCATGCGCAAACGGTTGATGAAATCGAAGAGAAGCCTGGCCATGTAGACCGACTTGAAGCGGTTGAATGCTGCCTGCACGGCAACGAGCCCGACCAGCGCGCACAGCACCGTCGTCAGTTGCAAGGTTCCGCCTGGCACCAGCCAGCGCACGACATCAATATTCGGCAGCCGCACCGCGAAATCCTGGTCGGCGCGACCGACAAGGTGGAGCAGCGGCACAAGCAGCAGGATCGAAATGCCTTCCGTCAGGCTGCCAAGGATCAGGAACAGCAGCGCCGTCCAGGTGCGCCGCCCGCCGATCTGGGCGATAACAGCGCCGAACGCGGCGATATCGCGAAACAGCGACAGGCGAAGAATTGAGGACTTCGACATGTTTGCGCTCATGGCTGCCGGCGGCCAGCCTTCGGACTCCTTGCCGCCAGGTCTGTTTCGATCAACTCCACGGCCTCGCCGATCCTGTCGAGCCCGGTCAGGACTTCCAGCCGGCAGACACCGACATGGTTGGCAATTCCTGAACAGTGGCGAAAATGCACCGCCGCCAAGTCGCCTGACAGCGCGGCACGACCAAATCGCGTCACGTAGGAGAACTTGATGATGGCCGGCAAGGCGGCAATGCCCGGCAAGGGCGTGATCTCGGCCGTTTGGCCGCGCTCCAGAACATAGATCCTGGCCACCGGTACCGTGTCACCGGAAAAGGCGCCGTGCAGGCGATGCTGCATCTTCTCGATAGCCGGATGCACTTGCGGCCGCACCTCCGCTTTCGCAAGCGAGATCGCGGCCGCCGCGTCGGCGGCAAGCTTGATCTGTGGAAATCCCGGAACGATCATCGGCGCGTCCGAATTGGTCAGATCGAGCGCCACGATGTCGTCTGTAAGCAATTCGTGCCCGGCCCGGATCAGCGCGCTTGCCGTCGTCGACTTGCCGGCGCCCTTGTCGCCCATGAAGACGGCGCCCTTGCCGGCCACGGCGATGGCGCTGGCGTGCAGCACGAGCAGGCCGCGACGGTGCAGCAACAGCGCCATCACCGGTCCGAGCAGGGGAAACGCGAGCAGCGCGTCGTCGGCGCCGGGCGCCGGCTCGACATCGATGCGGCAGCCGTCGCTGATCAGGAAGGCGCCGACCGCATGCCAGGCCAGATATTGCCGCTCCGGCTCGAAGCGGAAGATCGTCGCGGCCTCGGGTGAAGGCTTCGGCATATCGATCGTGCCGATGGCGATCAGGACATCCGCCACCGCTGGCCCCGCCGGCTCCAGTTCGGGCAAAGCAACATCGGACGCAACGGTCAGGCCATAGGCCCGGTAGTTACGACGCTCTCTGACCATCCCGGCATGCGCCGGCGGATGATCAGGATATGCGGCAATCGGCTGGTTGCGGGGCATCATGCTGGGCTCCCGCCGGGCTGGACCTGCCGCAGCCACAGCGACAGCGAAGCCGAACGCCAGACATACTGGACGTCGAGCGACGCCGCACGATCGGGCTGGCTGAGCAGCCGCGCACAGGCGGCCTTCACCTGCGGCAGGTTGACGTAGGGCGCGATGCGGCCGGCATCCGAGACCAGCAGTTGCTCCAGGAGGTCGCGGTGGTTGCGCACCATGCCATTGACCAGATTGGCGGTGAAATCGATCTTGTCGCGCCGCCACTGCACTGCCGCCGGCAGGACGCCTTCCATGGCCCGGCGCAGCACATAGCGGCCAAAGCCGTGGCTGAGCTTCTCCTCGCCCGGCAGCGCCAGGCAGAATTCGACCAGCGGCTTGTCCCAGAACGGGTAGCGCGGCTCGATGCCGAAATTGGCCGCGGCCTTGTCGAGAACCTCGAAAGAATGCGGGACATAGCCATTTAACAGGATCCAGCGATGGCTGAGCGCGTCGCTGGCCTGGACACCGGGAGGCATGTAGCCGGCCCGGTGAAACCGGTCGACAAGCTCGGTTCGTCTGGCCAGATCCGGATTGATCAGGTCGCGCCAACTTCGGCCGCGCGGGGTTGCGGCGGCCCCGGGTATCTTGTTCAGGGCGCGGTTCGCCAGATGTCTCAGCCTGGCAATGCGCCAAGCCGGCCCGTAAATGGTCAGGAACTGGAAATAGAGTGCAAGCGTGCTGTTGCCATAGGTGTTTGAGGCGCTGCGGACCTCGCGCCAAAGGTCCAGCCATCGGCCGGTATTGGCAAGCTCGTGCAGATGGCCATGTCCCTGTGAAACGACCTCGTCGCCGCCGTGCCCGTCGAGCAGCACCTTGATGCCCTTGGCGCCCGCCGTCCGGTAGATGCCACGGGTCAGCGTCAGGCCCGGCGCCAGGAAGGTGCCTTCCTGCTCTTCCAGCACCCGTTCGAATTCAGCGAAGGGTGCGTAATTGTCGACAGGGATCAGCGTCGGGTCGGCCTTCTGCTGGTCCAGCACAGCATCGATGAAAGGGCGCTCGTCCATCGACGAACCCTTCTCGAAAATCAGCGAGAAGGTCGGCAACTTCGGTTTCCGCTCGGCGGCGTTCTGCAGGCCTGCCACGCAGGCGATTGAGGAGGAATCGAGGCCACCGCTCAGCATCGCGCCGACCGACTGGCTTCCGCGCATGCGGTTGCGCACCGATTGCGAGAACAGATGGGCGAACTCCTCCGCGGCGTCGGACCGGAGCGCGCGCGGCGATGGCTCGATCTGCCAGTACCGGCGCAGCACCGCTTGCTGCCCGGTGACGGTGAGGCTGTGACGCGCCGGCAGGCTGAAGATGTCGCTGTAGGGCGTTGATTGCGGGTCGTCGGGAAGCCCGGCCAGGAAACCCGAAATCCGATGCTCGCTGAGGCGCGCACCGACCCCGTCCAGGCCAAGTATCGGCCCAATCTCGGAAGCGAAGGCAAAGCGGCGTTCGGTTGCGTGATAGTAGAATGGCTTGACCCCGAAATGGTCGCGCGCACAAAACAACAGCCGCCGCTCGGCATCCCACACGGCGAAGGCGAAATCGCCTTGCAGATGCACCGGGCAGGCTTCGCCCCAGCGCAGATAGGCCTGCATCAGCAACACGGCGTCGGCGACCGACCTATCCCTGACACCGAGTCTCGCCATCAGCTCGTCGCGATTATCCAGCCGGCAATCCGCGGTGATGGCGAGCTTGCCGCCGGCCAGGGTCAGCGGGCCTGGGCCGGGTTCATCGGTGGTGTTTAGCCAGGCGTGGCCAAGCGCGATGCCGGTGTCCAGCCACCACGAATTTCCGTCGGGGCCACGATGGCGCATGCGTGCCAGCATCTGCTGGATGTCGGTCGCCGCGTCCGTCGGCGCGGGTTCCTGTCGCAGCAGGATTCCGGCCACGCCGCTCATCGGCTGCCGTGATCGACCAGATGGGCGAAACCATCGACGGAGCCGCCGAGCACGACATGGTTGTCGCTGACCAGCCAGGCATGCGCCCTCAGTTGCTCGCCCGTGCCGCGTTCGATGCCTATGCGGATATGGGAAGCATTGCCCTGGCGCGCGAGAATGTATTGGCCCGAAAGCGCCTGGGTAAGGCACGTTGCGCGTGGCACGAACCGCGCGGCAGCCGCAACGCCCCAGGCGACGAGCCGCAACTCGCCCATGCTGGCACACTGGCGCGCGTTGAGCCGGGTCACCATGTCGCGAACACGGTTGTACGAGAACAATGTCAGCCCCAGCCGGACGGCCGCGACCACCATCAGGCAGCGGCAGAGGAAAAGCGCTTCCGAACCGCTCAAGGTGAGAACCCTGGCCATCCTTCGCTCGCCGGGGCGACGGTTCGCCGGCCAGGCGCTTTTTTCCGTTGCATGTCTTTGCCGCGAAGCCATGGCGTTTTGCGGAACCTGCCTAGACGAATGCCTCATCCTGCAGCCTCGCAAGCCCGTTTTCGGTCAGGCCCTTCAGCAATGCGTCGACGTCGGCGTTGCAGCGTTCGGCATCGACATTGTAGCGCGCAAGCACGGCGCCACGGATATCGGCGATCGACCTCGGGTCCTGGATCAGCTCCCAGATGAATGCGCCGACGCCGTTGAGACTGTAATAGATGTTGGATTTCAGATCGAGCAGCGCGAGGCCATCGCCGAATTCGCAAGCCACGGCATCCCCAGTGGCCCTCACGCAATCGTGGTCAGATGGGTTCCAGTTCATCCTAAAACCTCGTTTGAAACACACGCTCTACGATACGCGTCGGCAGTTCAGTGCGGGAAGTCGGGGATTTTCATCCCCGACTCCATTCATGTTCTTGGATCCTGGGGGCCCAACGTCATTCCTCCAGAACCAGACTGATCTCAGGAGAACGTCAGGTCGCCGATCGGGGTGTGCGCGGGAAACGAAACGTCAGTCGCCGTGTTGCCGCCGCCTCCCTGGGTGATCGTCTCGATCGAACCGTGCACCGTCAGGCTTGGCGTTTCGTACTCATGCCTTTCAACATTCTGTTCCATTTTACTCTCCAATGAGGACTGGAAATTACTCTCCAATGAGGACTGGAAACGGCTTGTCGAGTGCCGTCAGCACTTGCATGCTGCAACGCAATAGCTGCATAGCAACATTTATGAGTCAAGTCTGATTTACCTGACGTTAATCAATTATGGGTTGCGGGCGTCACCATGCGTGCGGGAGATGCTCAAAATTTGACCTCTTTTGGGTTGAAGTCGAAAGCAATCGGGCACTGTGGCCTTCGATTTATTAAGTGCCTGATTTTGCTAATAGAAAACTTTGACGTTCGATGCCTTTTTAGACGTCACTAAAAAGACGGATTTTTGTTGGCCCATCTGTGGTTGATGGCCGGCTGAGGTTGCTTCGATAGGATCGGAATTTCAGCCTGTACTTCGCCACGTTCGGGTAAGCGGGTAAACGCTCTGGTTGCAAAATTCCGCGCTGCGAAGGAAGGACTTTACGGCGCCGAGGTTTTTGAGGATGCTTTGCTTCGCACTTGCAGCATACGCGTGGCGCAAATCGCTTTTTTGGAGACTGTGCGCTCAATGGCCTTGCCGGAAAGTTCCTATGAACGACTGCGCGCCGCGGATTGCGCCGACGAGATTGCCTATGTGCGGGCCTGCCTGCGCTTGTATTTCGCGGGCCCGGCCGCCTCGGCCGGCGAGGTGTTGACGCCGGGCCTTTCCGATGCCGTGCTCGCCGACATTGCCAGGCTGAACAAGGTCGCGACCTTCGTCTTGAAGGTCCTGTCGCGTGCGCCGGCGGGCGAAAAGCCGGCCGAGCTCTTCGAATGGCTCGATACCTATCGCAGGCGGACGGTTTCCATGAATGCCGCCTGCCTGATGGATTCGCTGGCAATCCATGAGGCGCTTCGCGACAGGCAGATCGACTTCGTCTTTCTGAAGGGCCCATTCCAGCAGCACCTTCTTTACGGCGACCATTTCATGAAGCCTTCGGGCGATGTCGACATCCTGGTCTCCCCTGCCGGCTTCTCGAAGGCGCGCGATGCGCTGCGCTCAATCGGCTATGAAGTGTCAGGCAAATCGCGCTCCGTCTGGTGGGTTCGCTTCCTCGGCGAACAGCATATGAATCGCGGCAATGGGCCGAAATCGTCGACCGTCGACCTTCACTATCGCCTCCAGCAGCCCGGTTCGCCCAGTCCGCGTGACTCTGACGGGTTCTTGCGGCGCAAACAACTGGTCGAGATCGCCGGCACCGAAGTGCCGTTCACGTCGGCCGCCGACACCCTGGTGCTGTCTTGCATCAGCCTTGCCAAGGCGCTGTTCAACCGCGAACCCTGCGCCGGCCATGTCTGCGATATCAGGGCCAGCGCCAGCCGTCTCGACGAGGCCGATCAGCGCCGTGTGCTCGATGCCGCGGCGAGCCAGGGGCTGGACGATACGCTGCTGCTCGGCCTGCGCGCCGCCGACGTGCTGCTCGGCGGTGCCGGCACGCTTTTGTCGGAGCGGGCCACGCGGGTCCTGTCGCGCATCGGCAATGAGGATCTGCTCAACATGGTCATCGCGCCGTGGCTCTCATCGCTGCGCTGGCCGCAGCGGCGAACGGTGTTATGGGAATTGTGCGGCAGGGCTCCCGTCCGCTACCTGGCCGAGGCCGGCTGGGCAGCGTCGGCGGACATAAGCCGCCGCATCTTCGAGCGGCCGACCCGCGATGGCGGTGGCGTCGAACGTTGATACGTACAGGGCGAGGGCATCGGAACCTGTGCAAGAGGCAGAACCAATGTCGATGACGAAATCCCAAGTCTGCGTGATCATCGCGGCCAAAAACGCGGCACGCACGATCGCGGTCGCCATCGCATCCGCGTTGCGCGAGCCGGAGGTGGCGGAGGTCGTCGTCGTCGACGACGGCTCCACCGACAATACGGTTGAAGTCGCCCGCTCCGCCGACGATGGAAGCGGCCGGCTTGCGGTGATGCGCCTCGACATCAATCGCGGTCCTTCCTTCGCCCGCAACGCCGCGATCGCCGGCTCGCAAGCGCCGTTCATCAGCATTCTGGACGCCGACGACTTCTTTCTCGAGGGACGGTTCCGCAACCTGTTTGCCGTCGCCGATTGGGATTTCGCGGCGGACAACATCATGCTCATCAGGGATGACGCGACGAGCGACGCGACGAAGATCGTCGCCCCGGATTTTGCCGCCGATCCGGAATTCCTCGACTTCGAGCGCTTCGTCGAAAGCAACATCTCCAGGCGCCGCGTACAAAGAGGCGAGCTTGGTTTCTTGAAACCAGTGATCAGCCGCGCCTTCCTCGACCGGCACGGGTTGCGCTACGACGAAAGCCTGCGCCTGGGCGAGGATTATGAGCTTTACGCGCGCGCGGTCGCCCACGGAGCCCGGTTCAAGGTCATCCGTTCCTGCGGTTACGGCGCCATCGTGCGCGCCGATTCGCTCAGCGGCCGTCACAAGACGCAGGACTTGAAGCGGCTGGCCGATGCCGATCTGGCGCTGCTGGCGATCGACAGCCTGCCGGAAGGGTCCAGGGCGGTGCTGCGGCGGCACGAGCGGCACGTGCGCGACAAATACCGGTTGCGCAATTTCCTCGACGTGAAAGCCGAGCGCGGCCTGGCTTCGGCCGTGGCCTATGCTTTCGCGAGTCAATCCAACCTCGTTCCCATCGTCCAGGGCGTGGCCTGCGACAAGCTCGAGGCGCTGTTTCGTCGCGTCGGCCTTACGTCCAGGCATAAGCATGTGCCGCGGCTTCGTTTCCTGATGGCGGGAACCAGCACGGGCAAGGAGCGGTAAGACGCGGGAAACGCTTGTTCTGCCCCACCGCCGACAGACTCATCGCGCAAAGCATTTCCATCGGATTTATGAGTTTACGAATTGGGTGGTTGCCTCACGGCTTAGGGGATGGCAGTCTATGTTGCGGTGCAGCAAATAAAACGACCAGCCGAACTGGCCCCCGATCGGATTGGTCTGAAGTCCCTCTCCCCGTCGCAGGAGAAGGACGATGCGACGTTTAAACCCCGGTTGCGGGGGCCGGCCAGTAATCCGGCACGCGCGCCGGTGATGACAGGAATTTAAGCTCATGGCCTCGATATTCGGCTTCAGATCAAGGGATCCTGCCCGGGACCGGCAGGCCGACATCGCGCGCCTCGACCGACTGGCGAAGCTGTTCGAGCAGATCGCCGCCGAGATCGAGGCCGAGAAAACCGGCCTGGAGAGCCGCTACCGCAAGACGGCGACCAACGCGGCTTTCCTCGTTGAAGCGATGGAAAATGGCTCCGCCTCCGATCGCCGGTCGTCCGAAGTCAGCGCACTGACAAAGTCGATCCTGAATTGCGAGCGCCGCATCGCGGCGCTGTCGCGCCAGAACGGCATGATGCAGGAACTCCGTCATTCGCTGGATATGGTCTTCGACAAGGATGAGGCGTCCGATTCAGCCGTCGAGGTCGATTTTGCCAGGCCCGCGGGCGCCGGCCGAAAGTGAAAGGTGCAGGACTGCCACGACGAATTTGATGCGAGGTGGAAGGAAGTTCGAGGAGGGTCAAAGAGGAAGGTCAAGGTTGGCCCGTTTGGAGGCACTCGAACGTCGACTTTGGGTTGGGGACGCACAGCACAGGGTGAGTTTGGTATGAATTCTGATCCGAAAACCACGTCCACGACAGCAATTCACGCAAGGCCCTTCGCGCGCCGGACCAGGCAAGACAGGCCGGGTCGATTGGTTTTGTTCTGTGCGCTGCTGCTGGTTGCCCCGGGCAGCCTGTTGGCGGTTCCTGCCCATGCGCAGAATATCGAGACGTCCCCGTCCTTCGTCGACGATTTCACCAGTTTCAACCGTGAGCGCTGGTATGTTTCCGACGGCTGGGCAAATGGCAGCCACCAGAATTGCACCTGGTCGAAAGGGCAGGTCAGCCTGTCGGACGGTGTGTTGTCGCTGAGCTTCGAGAAGCAGAAGACGAAGGATCGTGAGTTCGTCTGCGGCGAGGTCCAGACCAAGCAGCGCTACGGCTATGGCACCTACGAGGCGCGGATGAAGACCGACACGGGTCCCGGTCTCAATGCCGCTTTCTTTTCCTATATCGGCCCGTCCGACAAGCAGCCTTGGGATGAGATCGACTTCGAGATCCTGACCAAGGACACCTCCAAGGTGCAGGTCAACGCCTACATCGCCGGCAAGGGCAAGAACGAGAAACTGGTCGACGTGCCGGGCGGCACCGACGGCGGGTTCAACGACTACGCCTTCGTCTGGCAGAAGGACAGTTTGCGCTGGTATCTCAACGGCAAGCTGGTGAACACCATCACCGATCCGGCGAAGCTGCCCGCCCATGCCCAGAAGATCTTCTTCAGCCTTTGGGGCAGCGATACCATGAAGGGCTGGATGGGGGCGTTCGCGGATCCGGGCCGCAAGGTTTCGCTGCAGGTCGATCGCGTTGCCTTCACAGCGCTCGGCGAGCCATGCCAGTTTCCGGAATCGCTGGTATGTAGCGTAGAAGAATTGGGAAAGACGAATTGAACCGGCCGGACCGTAAACGGTTCGCGGCCTTGGGAAGGAACGAAACCGAATGAACTTGACGGTGTTTGGAATTGGCTATGTCGGCCTCGTGCAGGCGGCGGTGCTTGCCGAAGTCGGCCACCAGGTGGTTTGCGTCGATGTCGACGCAAGCAAGGTCGAGCGACTGAACCAAGGCCTGGTCCCGATCTTCGAGCCAGGCCTCGAAAGCATCGTCAGGGAAAATCACGCCGCCGGCCGCATCAAATTCACCACCGATGCCGCCGCCGCCGTCAAGCATGGTGAAATCCAGATGATCGCCGTCGGCACGCCGCCCGGCGAGGATGGTTCGGCCGATCTCAAATATGTGCTGGCGGTCGCCGAGACCATCGGTCGCGAGATGGATACCGCCAAGATCGTCGTCGGCAAGTCGACCGTGCCGGTCGGCACCTGCGAAAAAGTAAAGGCCAGGATCGCCGAGACGCTGAAGAAGCGAGGGCGTGAGGACCTGACCTTCGACGTCGCCTCCAACCCCGAATTCCTCAAGGAAGGCTCGGCCGTCGCCGACTGCATGAAGCCGGACCGCATCATCGTCGGCACGTCCAGCGAGGACACCGAGGCGGTGATGCGCGAGCTCTACGCGCCCTTCAACCGCAACCATGAGAAGATGATCGTGATGGACGTGCGCAGCGCCGAATTCACGAAATACGCCGCCAATTGCATGCTGGCGACCAAGATCAGCTTCATGAACGAGATGGCCAATCTGGCCGAGCAGCTGGGCGCCGATATCGAGGAGGTGCGCAAGGGCATCGGCAGCGATCCGCGCATCGGCTACCACTTCATCTACCCGGGGCTCGGCTATGGCGGCTCGTGTTTCCCCAAGGACGTGCGCGCCCTGATCAAGACCGCCGAGGGCGTCAAGTTCGACGCCAAGCTGTTGCGCGCCGTCGAGGAGCGCAACAACGACCAGAAATCCGTGCTGTTCGACAAGGTGAACCGCTATTTCAAGGGCAACCTCCAGGGCAAGACCTTTGCGCTGTGGGGCCTGGCCTTCAAGCCCAACACCGACGACATGCGCGAGGCGCCGGCGCGCGTCCTGATGGAGGCGCTCTGGAAGGCCGGCGCGACCGTGCAGGCCTACGATCCCGAGGCGATGCAGGAATGCCAGGCCATCTACGGGCTGCGCGACGACCTGATGCTGTGCGGCACCAAGGAAGCCGCCCTGCGCGGCGCCGATGCGCTTCTCATCGCCACCGAATGGAAAAGCTTCCGCGCGCCGTCCTTCGACGCGCTGAAGGATGCGCTGACGACGCCGGTCATCTTCGACGGCCGCAACCTCTATGACCCCAAGGTCGTGGCGCGCCACGGCATCGAATACCACTCGATCGGCAGAATGGCGGCGTGAGGCCCGTTACGGACAGGCCCGGAACGGAAGCCGCGACGAGCGCGCGCAACGTGACCGGCGCAGTTCGCCCGATGATCCGATCCGGTTCACCGGATGGCACTCATGCACCGATCCGTTCGCGACGCTTGATCCGCCACGGTACGCCTGAGGCGGCTTCGACGCGGCTCTTCGTTGGCCGCATGCATGAAACGCGAAAAGACGAGGAGCCAGCATCATGAAAGTTCTTTTTGCAGGCGGTAACGGGTATCCGCCCGAATTCAGCGGCGGTGTCCAGTCGAGCACCCATCACCTGGTCGAACAGTTGATCGAACACGGACACGAGGCGGCGGTGCTCGCTGCCCTGTTCGGAGAGGGTGTCTTCGGTTTCAAGGCACGCGCCAAGATGAAGCTGTTGCGTCAGCCGGCGGTTGTCGACAGCTTCCCCGGCTATCCGGTGATAAGGGCGTGGTTTCCCTGGGAGGCCGCGGGCTTTGCCGTCAACCGGGTGAAGCCGGATGTAGCGGTGGTCCAGTGCCACAAATCGGTTCCGCTCGGCAAGGCGCTGCAGGCCGAGGGCGTGCCGCTGGTCGTCTATCTCAGAAATGTCGAGTTTCACGAGCTGGGTGGCGATCTGCGCGAGTTGCACTCGGCGCTCTATATCGCCAATTCCGATTTCACCGCGCGTACCTACAAGCGTGAGTTCGGCATCCAGGCGACGGTGATCCCGCCGACCATCAACCCGACGCATTACAGCACGCCGACGACGGGCCAGTTCGTGACCCTGATCAATCCCTACGAGGAAAAGGGCTTCGAGCTTGCGGTGCGTATCGCTGGCGCGTGCCCCGAAATCCCGTTCCTGTTCGTCGAGAGCTGGAAGCTGGATGACGACCATCGCGCGCGTATCGAGGAAACGATCGCGCCCCTTGGTAACGTCACGCTGGAGAACCGCACCAGCGACATGAAGACGGTCTATGGCCGCACCAGGATCCTGCTTGCGCCCAGCAAATGGGAGGAGGCCTGGGGACGCGTGGCGTCCGAGGCCCATTGCAGCGGCATTCCGGTCATCGGCTCGCGGCGGGGCGGCCTGCCCGAAGCGATCGGTCCCGGCGGCGCGGTGCTGGACCACGATGCTCCGCTCGCCGACTGGGTGGCTGCCGTCAGGCTGCTGTGGACCGATAACAAGGAGTATGATCGGGTCTCAGGCCTCGCGCGCGGCTTCGCGGCACGCCCGGAGCTTGATCCGGATCGTCAGTTCGTCACCTTTTTCTCGATACTGGACAGGGCGGTGCAGCAGCGCGCCCGTCAGGCCGCGTAGGGCAATTCAGGCCGGGCGCTTGCCCCGGCTTCTGAGCGTTTCGTAGCCACGGGCGCCAAGCAGGGCGCGAGCCAGGGACTTGACGACGCTCTTGCGGCCTTCCTGCGAGTTGATCTGCCGCAGCCTGGCCGGCAGGTTTCGCGCCGCCTGGCCAAGCGCCGGCAAGGACAGCGCCTCGGGAAAGCTTACCATGTGGGTCTCGACGCACAGCACCGGCTTGCCCGACAGCTCGGTGATCCTCAGCGCCTGCGCGTGCTCGCTTTCGATGAACAGGATGGCATCGGATTTGCGATAGAAATCAGCCTTGAAACTGCCGTGCGCGCCAAGCCGCTGCCGCTCCGCCTTGCTCGGCAGGTCAAGCATGACCAGATGGTCATACTGGATCCCGTGCTTGGCCAGCCACGCCTCGGTCAGCGTGCGGTATTTCTCGAGGCGGCTGGTGACCAGCCAGCCGATCCTGTGGGTCGGCGCATGAAGCGGCCGCGCCTCGCTGAGGAATTTCTCGTAGGCCGGGCCGTCGTCGTTCTCCGCCTCGGTCGGATCGAGGCACAGCACGCCGTCTATGTCGACGCAGCATTGCGCCAGGAACTTGTGGTGCATGAAATTCCACTGGAACATGCGTGGATGCGGCACGACTTCGAAGACGATATCGGTTTCGGGATGCTGCGGCCGCAGGCCGAACACGGCGGCGAAGGTGAAGTCGGCCTCAATGCCGGCAGCCTTTATTCGGGCGCGGGCGTCGCGCATGGCGTTGCCGCCGGAAACGCTGTCATCGATCACCAGCACCTTGCGCATGTCCGAAACCTTGCGGTCGAGCGCGGCGCGGCGCTTGGTGATGCCTGACGTGTAGACCCGGCCTTCCAGGAAGCTGTCGAGGTCGGTCATCGGAATGTTGGCCGCGAGGCTGACCAGCGTCGCCGCCAGCACGCCGCTTCTGGGAACGCCGACCACCAGGTCGACGTCGCGCGGCAGCCGGTGAAGGTTGCCGACGATGGCGTCGTTCATGTCGGAGATCGATCGGTAGTGCATGGATCGGACCTGCTGCTCGGATGGATGGGATAATGGTCGAAAGCGCCGAAATTATTGCGCTTCACGCGGTGTCGCCGCCGGCGGCCTTGCCGGCAGCATTTTCAAGGCCTCGCGCAAGGCCTCGCGGCCGGGTGCGAACACCAGCGCGACGACGATGGTGATGGCGTAGGCGAGCACGGCACCGCTGGCCAGGGCGACGACATGCTGCTGCGGCAAGACCGGCTTGATCAGCCAGACCGCCGCCAGCGCCAGATGCGCGCCGAGCACGAATGGCGTTGCTCCGCGCAGCACATGGCTGGCCCGCAGCGGTCCGCTCTTGCCGACATAGAGCCACAGGAAGGGCGTGCGCAGATACTCGCTGACCGCATAGGCCACCGCCACCCCGAGCGCGCCATAGGGCAGGCCAAGCGCGAAGGCGATCACCGAGGTCCCGGCCGTGACGATGCCCCAGCGCATGAAGTCGGCGGAGCGGCCCTGGCTGACGAAAAGCCAGCCCGCCGGGTTGTTGAGTGGCTGCAGCAGGCCGGCAAAGCCGAGCGCCAGGAAGATCGGGGCGCTTTTACGCCACTGCTCGCCGAGCACGAAGGGGATCAGCACGTCCGACATCGCGGTGGCGAAGGCGACGCCGGGCAGCGCCACCAGCAGGATCAGCGGCATGACGCGCAGATAGGCGCTGCGGTAGCGGTCTGGCTCGTCCTTGAGCCTGGAGAGCGCCGGCACCATGACCTTCGACAAGGGATTGGTGATTTGGCTGAGCGGGAACAGAAGCAGCTTGTAGGCGCGGTCGTACAGGCCGAGCTGGGCCTCGCCCCAGTATTTGCCGATCAGCACGTTATCGAGGTTGCGGGCAAAGAAATTGGCGAAATTGAAGCCGGTGATGCCGGCGCCGAAATTGATCAGCTCGCTGATGCCCGCCACCTTGCGCGGCAGGCCGGGCCGCCAGCGCGAACTGGCCCAGTAGCAGAGCGTCGGCAGCACGGCGCCAGTCAGTGTGCCGGCAAAAAGCGACCAATAGGAGCGGTCGATGAAGGTCCAGGCGATCGAAACCGCCAGCCCCGCGACCGCGCTGGCGACATCGATGATCGCCAGGCGCCCGAACTGCATGCGGCGCGTCAAAAGCGCCAGATGCTGGGCGCCGAGCCCATAGGCCATGATCTGCAGTCCGAACGCGGCCACCAGGCCGGTCACGCGCGGCTCGCCATAGAAGGTGGCGACCAGCGGCGCCGCACCCGCCAGCACACAGGCCAGCACGGCGCTGACGGCGACGTTGATCCAGAAGAGGTAGTTCACCTCCTCATGCCGGATGACGGATTTCTGGATCGTCGCCTGGGTCAGGCCGAAATCCTGGAACAGCGCGATGAAGGCCAGCACCGGCGCGCACATCGCCACGACGCCGAAATCCTGCGGCGAAAGCAGCCGCGACAGCACGATGACGGATACGATCTGTGTTGCGACCCGCACCGACTGCGACAGCGCGGTAACCACCGCGCCACGCCCGACCGATTTGCGCAGAGAGCCTTCTGGCGGATCGAATGGATTGGCTTCCAAATTCAGGATTCCTGATCTTTGCGCGGATTCCAAAATCCGAAATCCACCACCGCCGCCGCCACAAACTACGGCAATAATTTTGCAGCGCAACAGAAAACGTGGAATGCCGCACCAGGAATATTGCAATGCAGCATATCCGGCGCATATGCCTTGATGCTCGACAAAGCAGCCTTGGTGCCGTGAAGTTTAGCTCATTGGCCGACGTCGCTGCGCCTGTATCCGTGAAGTGTCATGACCAGTCTTTCCGAGGGGGCCATTGGCTCCCATTTGCCGGCCCAACGCGGATCCATGACCGCGCCTGCCGCCACCCACAGGTCGAAATACGGCTGCATGGGCTTGTTCGGAAAGGCTCCGCCGGGGGTATCGGCCGGCGTTACGACGGCCACTTCCTTGCCGTCGATGAAGAAGGCAACTCTTTTCCCGGCCTCGTATTGCATGGCCAGGCGATATCGTTTGCCCGAGAGGTCGCCAGACTGGATCAATTTCATCCAAACGGTCTTGTGCTGATTGTCGACGTTGGCCCAGACCGTAAGCTGCATCCCCTTGGTGCCGACGATCTCAAAGTCGACTTCCTCATGGGCCTTGTCGTTGAAAATCCAAAGCGGCGCCGCGATTAGCCCTGGCTTCATCGAGGGAAGCGTTACGTCCACTTCCCATTTTGCCGATGAGGAAGCGGAGTTGGCGCCGGACACTACCTGCGCGGATGCCTTCTCGCTGACGGTAAGCTGAAGGGAGCCGTCGACGATTTTGACGTTCGCGGCTTTCCAGTCGTAGCCTCCAAGCTTGGGTTCGCTCCACTGCGATGGCACGAAGGGATTGCTGTATTTCCAAAGTTGTAGCCTGACACTCGACCAGTCGGGAAGCTTGTCGAGGGTAACGTTCCCGCTTCCCGCCGTGCCGCTTTCAGCCAGTGCATGGCCGGCAACCCACTGCATGGCCGTGGAGGCCGTCAGAAGCGTCAGGAATTGTCTGCGTGTGGAATTCATCGCTAGCCTCCATTGGGTCGCCTTGACCTTGTCAGCGGCGACGATGCCAAGCTGGGCGTTCGATGCGGCCTAGGTCGTTCTAGTGCATGGACACCACTTTGATGATCGAGCCGTACACCAAAGATAAGGCAATTGTTTGCTGCATTGCGTCAAAAATGCTGCACTGCGGAAGAGGCCTTTCGTGTCAGCGCGGCAGCAACTGCAACTCCTGGAGAGACGCTCAAGCCGCGGAGGCTGTTGGGGGGTGGGTTTGTCCACTGCATTCTTGCCTGCCAGGTTCAAACTGCGATGAACCGAGTCGAACGGTTTTAAGCTGCAAGGACTGGGGAGATGCAACATCGAGGGCAGGATCGAGTTGAACAGACTCGCGCACGCTTTCCAATGCGACACGATCGTAAAGCGCATCGAGAAACGCGTCCGCGGATTCTAACCCGAACATGGTCTCCGCGGTCCTGCGGGCATCGCGCCGGAGCGGCTCCATCAAGGCGGGTTGCCCTATATACGGCTTCAATCGTTCGATGGCCAAACTGGCGAGCCGCTCGACCTCGTCACGGAAATATTCGGCATATTTCGCCTCCCCCCGCGAGTCGTATCCCGGACTCCACCAATCGCCGATGTCGTTGAGCCTGACAGGCAGGGCAATCCCGTTGACGCCGTCCTCAAGGAATTCCGGCAAGGCGCAGACCTTTGTTCCAAGAACCGGAGTGTGCTCGGACATGGATTCCAGCGCTGAATAGCCGAAGGTATCGCCAAACGTGGCGAGAATGCCGAAGTGCGAGTTGCGCAGCAAGTGTCGCACCGATCGGTTGGGCAACACCCCGTGATGCTGGACGTTTCTTAGTTCGAGCAGCTTGATATAGGGGTCGAAGAATCCCGGGCTTGTCGGATCCGTCCATATATGGCCGCCAACCTGGAGACTTGAGACAATGTTTACCCGGATGGGCAATTTCTGCTGGATGGCTTTTTCGGCGATCTTGACCGCAACGCATCCGCCCTTGCGGCCAAAGTTAGCGCCGACAAATGTCAGCACCAGTTCCTCGGCGCTGTTTTCGGACATCGCATCTTCCGTCGCGGGCACCACGATGCTCGGGTGGCGGACCAATAGCTTTTCCGTCAGGAGGCCGATTTCCGGATTGTCGCTGTGCTGGGCCAGAAAACTTCTGCGGGCAAAATGCGACAGTGCGATAATGCGACGGCAATTTGGGCTGGCAATCCGCGACCTCAGGTAGCTGGCCATCAACCCGCGTTTGCGAAGGGCAAACTGTCGCGGCAAATGAGATTCAAACGACATGATGTACTTGGAGGAATTGATCGGTATCCGGTTGAATGCATGCACCATGTCGACAGACAAGGCAGGTTCGATCAGCGTCACGCCTTCCAGCTTGGATGAGACCAGATTCAATGGCAGAAATCGCTGGCGCAGGATCGTATGCCTTGATGCTCGCGGCGTGACGAAGCTGGTCGGATACTTATCGTCAAAGATGGCGATGCGAAGAGACTTGCCCATACTGAACCACTCGTCTTCAAGTAGCGGCATCGGGGATTTCGCAAGTTGTTCCAATGATGCAGAAAGCTTGCTGCCGCGCTGCAACAAAATGCAAGAGCGGATCCCTAGCCAAACTCAAGGCCCAACTTTCCTGACGAGAGTTCAACACCGTTTTGTGTTGCAGTGCAATACTAATTTAGCAATTGCTTAAACTTCAGCTCGGCTGCCGGATGGGAGCGATTTGGGCTGATGTGATCGTCATGTTGCGGGGATTGCAAGCAAAATGCCTCGTTTCCGGGCGCGTCAGGCCATGCCGCCTCCCCGATGGTTCGATCGGGTGGCCGCGCCCGCGCTGCCAAAATTGGGTCATATGTTTTGTGCAGTGCGGTACAGATGGGTAATTTTGCTACGCCGCACCAAAAATGTTGCGATGCAGCAAGAGCTGTACTAGCATCCCCTTGGGTGGGTCAAAACAGCGGTCGAGTTTTCATGCTGCATGTCTTGTACCTGGTGCACGATGTTTCCGATCCGGCGGTTCGCCGGCGGATCACAATGCTCAGGACAGGCGGCGCCCGGGTCACCCTGGCGGGCTTCCGCCGCACCGCGGCCCCCATCGCCGACATCGAAGGGTTGCGGCCGATCGACCTTGGCGCGACACGCGACGGCCGATTCGCCCAACGCCTGACAGCGGTGGCGAAAGCGGCGGTTTCGATAGGTTCGAAGCTCGGCGGCATGCCGAAGCCCGATCTCATCATCGCGCGCAATCTGGAAATGCTGGCGCTTGCCCGCCGCGCCAGATCGGTTTTCGGCGCTGCGGTGCCGATCGTCTATGAATGCCTCGATATCCATCGCCTGGTGCTCCGCGATGATGTCCTCGGCAAGGCGTTGCGCGCCACTGAGCGGCATCTGGCGCGCGACGTCAAGCTGCTGGTGACCAGTTCGCCCGCCTTCATCGCCAATTACTTCAAGCCCTTCCGCCAGGTCGCTGCACCCGTCGAGTTGGTCGAGAACAAATATTTCGAGGCAGCAGTGATCTTGCCCGGTGAGCGCGAGCCGGTCGAGGCGGCTGTCGCCCCGCCGTGGCGGATCGGCTGGTTCGGAGCGCTGCGCTGCCGCCGCTCGCTGGAGTTGCTGGCCGATTTCACGCGCCGCATGGAGGGAGGCTTCGAGGTCGTGCTGCGCGGCCGCCCGGCTCTGTCCGAATTCCCCGATTTCCACGGCTTCGTCGAAGCCGAGCCGTGGTTGTCCTTTGGTGGCCCATACCGCAATCCGGAAGACATGGCGGCGATCTATCGGGACATCCATTTCTCCTGGGCAATCGATTTTTTCGAAGCGGGTCAGAACTCGGAATGGCTGCTGCCCAACCGCCTCTATGAAGGCTGCCGCTTCGGGGCGGTGCCGATCTCGATGGCCCATACCGAAACGGGACGGTTCCTCAGCCAACAGGATATCGGCGTCCTTCTGCCGAACGCCACGCCACACGCGCTCGAAACAGCACTCGGCACGATGGAGGGGCACCGCTTCGGCCGACTGAAGGCGCGCGTGCTTGCCCATAATCCGAGAATGTGGAGCTACGACCGCGGCGACTGCAGCGCACTGGTCGAGAAACTGCGCCGCCTGACCACCGTGCACGAGCCCTTCGCGACCGAAGCCCTGGCATAGGAGGGACTTTGCCTGATGACGCAAGCGCTTCCCTCCAGCCTGATCGTGATCCCCTGCCTGAACGAAGCAGCCCATATCGGTGCGCTGCTCGACCAACTTTGCCCGGCGGCGGCAAGGCTTGGCGCCCGCATCGTCGTTGCCGATGGCGGCAGCACCGACGGCACGCTGGCCATTGTCGGCGAGCGCCTGAAGAAAGACCCGCGCATCATCCTGCTCCACAATGAAAAACGCATCCAGAGCGCGGCGATCAACCTTGCGGTGGTCAGGTTCGGCGAGGGCGCCGAGTATCTGATCCGCATCGACGCCCACGGCGGCTATCCCGACGACTATTGCGACCGGCTGGTTGAGGAGGCGCTTGCCACCGGTGCCGATTCGGTCGTGGTTTCGATGCTGACCAGCGGCAGCGGCGCGGTCCAGAAGGCGACCGCCGCGGCGCAGAATTCCAAGCTCGGCACCGGGGGCTCCAAGCACCGTCATCTCTCCGCCGGAGAGTGGGTCGACCACGGCCATCACGCGCTGATGCGGATCTCCGCCTTGCAGGCCGTCGGCGGCTATGACGAGACGTTCAGCCACAATGAGGATGCCGAGCTCGACTATCGGCTGCGGCAGGCCGGCTACAGGATCTGGATGAGCGGCAGGACGCAGATGGTCTACTATCCGCGCGCTTCGCTCAAAGGTCTCTATTTCCAGTACCTTGGCTATGGCCGCGGCCGTGCCAAGAACGTGCTGAAGCACCGCGTCATCCCGAAGGTCCGGCAGATGGTGCCGCTGCTGGTTTTCCCGGTGGTTCTTCTGGCCGCCTTCTCCTTCGTGCACTGGATCGCGGCGGTGCCGCTGCTGATCTGGGCGTCGGTATGCCTGGGCTATGGTTTGGTGACGGCGGTCGGCGAGCGCAATGCCGATATCGCGCTGGCCGGCGTTTCGGCCATGGTCATGCATTTCGGCTGGTCCGTCGGCTTCTGGCTGCAGCTTCTCGGCCTCGGCGCGCGACGCGGGGTGGCGTGATGGCGCCTCAGGCCAAGAACCGCAGCATCGACATCGGCGTGTGCACGTTCCGGCGTCCGGAATTGGCCGACACGCTGCGCTCGCTCGCCGCCATGGACATGCCAGGAGGTTTCGATGTCGGCGTCATCGTCGCCGACAATGACGACACGCCGAGCGCCAGGGATCTGGTCACGGCGTTGTCGCGGGAACTGGCCTTGCCGATCCGTTACAAGCATTGCCCGGCGCGCAACATCTCGATCGCCCGCAACGCCTGTCTCGACGCCAGCGAGGCGGATTTCCTCGCCTTCATCGACGACGACGAGACCGCCACGGCTTCCTGGCTTGCCGAACTGGTCGCGACGGCTGAGAAAAGTGGCGCTGCCGCCGTGCTCGGCCCGGTGCGGGCACTTTACCGCCCGGATGCGCCGGACTGGATGCGCCGCGGCGATTTCCATTCGACCTTGCCCGTCTGGGTGCGGGGCGAAATCCGCACCGGCTACACCTGCAACGTTCTGCTCCGCATGGGATATGACAGCCTGCGTGGCCGCCGCTTCAGCCTGGCGCGCGGCCAGACCGGCGGCGAGGACACCGAGTTCTTCGACCAGATGGTCAAGGCAGGCGGCCGGATCGCCTTTTCAAAGGAAGCGTGGGTGGACGAGGTAGTGCCACGCGCCAGGGCCGCGTTCGACTGGCTTGGCCGGCGTCGCTTCCGGGTCGGGCAGACACATGGTCATCTCCTGGGCAACAACGCCGGCGGCATCAGCCTGGTCAAACAGGTCGGCCTTGCCGCGGCAAAGGCGGCCTATTGCTTCGCCGCCGCGCTTCCTGTTGTCGCCAGCCCGGTGCGCAGGAACCGCAGCGTGCTGCGCGGCATCATGCATATCGGCGTCGTCAGCGGCCTTGTCGGCATCCGCGAAATCCGGCTCTACGGTCAGCCCACTCCACGGGAAGGAGGCAAGCGTGCAGCCTGATGCCTCCTTCGTCCCGGACGTTTCCTTCGTCATCGCCGCCTACAATGCCGAGGCCACCCTTGACCGGGCGATCGCCAGCGCCATCGCGCAGAAGGGGGTCAGCGTCGAGATCATCGTCGTCGACGACCAGTCGAGCGACACCACGCTCGATGTGGCGCGGGCCTATCCCGAGGATATCGTGCGCGTCGTCGCGCTCACCACAAATCGTGGTCCCGGCGGGGCCAGGAATGCCGGGCTCGACGTCGCCCGCGGCAGGTGGATCGCGGTTCTCGATGCCGATGACGCCGTCTTTCCGGGCCGCATAGCCGCCATGATCGGCCGCGCCGAAAAGGCTGGCGCCCAGATCGCCGTTGACAACCTCCAGGTCGTCCGCGAGGACGGCGTCGTCGAGGACGCGATGTTCCCGCGGCAGTATCTCGAAGGCCTGCGCGAGATTTCGCTGGCCACCTACATCGCCGGCAACGTCGTCTTCGAATCGAAGTTCAATCTCGGCTACCTGAAGCCGATCTTTCAGCGCCGGTTCCTCGATGAAAACCGGCTTCGCTACGATGAGAAACTGAGGATCGGCGAAGACTACATCCTGTTTGCCGACGCCCTGGCCAAGGGCGGCAGATGCGTGGTCGAACCCGCCATCGGCTATGCCTACCACATACGCAGCGGCTCCATCTCCCGTGTGCTCGAGCTTCACCATGTCGAAGCGATGCGCGAGGCGGACGCCGTATTCTCTCGGACCCATCGTATGGATGAGGCAGCCCAGGCTGCCTTCGCCCGGCGCGGCCGCAGCCTGCGCAAGGCGGCCTCCTTCCTGTCGATGGTCCAGCACATCAAGGCGCGGTCCCCGCTCAAGGCGATCCGGACGGCGCTCAGCGACCCGGCGGCGGTCCGGCATATGGGCATGCCGCTCGCCGTGCGGTTGCGAAGAGTAGCGGCACAGTTTGCCGTGGGGGCGGGGAGGTGAAGATGCAGGCACATGGAGGGATTTTTCGTGGCCTGCGAATGGATGCAGTCGATCTCCTCAGAAGGAATTTGCGATGAAGAAAATCAGGAAGGCCGTGATACCGGTGGCGGGGCTTGGGACGCGGTTCCTGCCGGCGACCAAGTCGATGCCGAAGGAAATGCTTCCCGTCGTCGACAGGCCTGTCGTGCAATATGCGGTGGACGAGGCCTTCGAGGCCGGCATCGAGCACATCGTGTTCGTGACCGGCCGCAACAAGGCGGTCATCGAGGACTATTTCGACCTGCATCCGGAATTGATCGGAACCCTGGAGCAGACCGGCAAGAAGGCGCAATTGCAGTCGCTGGAAAGCCTTTTGCCCGTGGCCGGCGCCACCAGCTTCATCCGTCAGCAATCGCCGCAGGGCCTCGGCCATGCCGTCTGGTGCGCGCGCGACGTTATCGGCAACGAACCCTTCGCCCTGCTCTTGCCTGACATGGTCTCCTTCGGCGGGCGCGGATGTTTGGCCGAGATCACCGATCTCTACGAGGAAACCGGTGGCAACGTCATCGCCGTCGAGCGCTGCGATCCGAGCGAAACCAACAAATACGGCATTGTCGGCCGGGGCGCCGACATTGGCGGTGGCTTCGAGGTGACGGCCATGATCGAAAAGCCGGCGCCGGCCAACGCGCCGTCGAACTTCTACATCAACGGCCGCTACATCCTGCAGCCCGAGATCTTCGCGCTGCTCGGCAACCAGCAGCGCGGCGCCGGTAACGAGATCCAGCTGACGGACGCCATGGTGCGTCTGGCGAAGGACCAGCCGTTCTTCGCCCAGCCCTTCAACGGCCGTATGTTCGACTGCGGGTCGAAAGAAGGGTTCATCCAGGCCAATGTCGCTTTCGCGCTGGCGCGAGATGACATGAAAGGCCCGGTTTTCGAGATGCTCCGGGCGTTCGTCCGGTCGCATGAACGCCAGGAAGAAGCCGCATAATGCCCATCTTTCGGGAGCATTGTCGGATGGCTGACGGCGGAGGGGCCAGCCGGCTCACCGCTGTCCGGCATGAAGCTTATGCCGCGCCCGGCACTGCTCCCGATCGTCCCGGGGCCTGTGCGCTAGACAAGCCAGAATTGGACCGAAGATGAATTATGCCAACTTTCCTCTCGACAAGAGGATGCCATTGCCGAATTCGGATGCAGGAGACGGCGAAGACTTCATCGATATCGAGCGGCTGCTTGGCATGGCCGCACGACAGGCCAAGGTCGTCGGCGTATGCGCCGTCATCGGTCTTTTCCTTGGCATGCTCTATATCCAGACCACGCCGCCCAAATATCAGTCTTACGCCTCGGTGCTCATCGACGAGGGCCTGAACAAGATCGTCGACGACATTTCGGCTGCGTCGACAACGATGCAGACCGATTCCGCCATTCTGAGCCAGATCGAGATTCTGACCTCGACGCGGCTTGCCGCCGTGGTCGTCGACAAGCTCAAGCTGGACCAGAACGATACGTTCATGAACCCGCCCCAGTCGGCGCTTGCCCAGGGCGTCGACCTGGTCCGCGGCATGATCCAGTATTTTCGCCCCAGCCCTCCCATGCCGGGCGTCGGTGACATCAGCAAACTCGACCCGGCCGCGCGCGACGCGCTGATCGCCACGTCGCGCCGCGACTACGCGATCCTCAAGCTGCAGAACGAGATCCGGGCTGATCGCGTCGGACGAAGCTACGTCATCGCGCTTGGCTACCAGGCGACGGATCCGGCGCTGGCGACAGCGATCACCAAGGCCTATGCCGACGCCTATCTCGCCGATCAGCTCGATGCCAGCTTCGACGCCACCGAGCGTGCGGCGGTCTGGCTGCAGGGCAGGTTGACGGAACTGCGCGAGAGCTCGCAGGCGGCATCGCTCGCGGTCGAGAAATTCAGGGCCGAACACGGACTGTCCGCCAACAGCGACGGCCAGTTGATGAGCGACAAGCAGCTCGCCGACCTGAACGCCCAGCTCATCGTGGCGCAGGCCGATACCGCACGCGCCAGCGCCCGCTACCAGCAATACAAGACGATCGTCGACAGTGGCTCCGACAATGCTTTCAAGGATGCCGCAATATCGAGCGACCAGCCGAGCAGCTCGGTCATATCGGCGCTCAAGACGCGCTACCTCACGGTCGCCAAGCGGCAGCAGGACGTCGAAGCGAATTTCGGACCGCAGCATCCCCAGGCGGTGGCGCTCGCCAAGGAAAAGGCCGACATATCGGCGCAGATATTCGGCGAGCTGAAGCAGCTCACCGAAAGCTATCGCAACGAATATGAGGTGGCGCTGGCGCGCGAGACCGCGCTCAGGGCCAATGTCGCCGCCGCACAAGGCAAGAGTTCCATCGACAACCAGTCGCAGGTCAAACTGCGTGACCTGGACCAGAAGGCGACGGCACTCACCACGCTCTATCAGACGTTCCTCGGCCGCTACGAGGAGGCCGCGCAGCAGCAATCCTTCCCGGTCGGCAAGATCCGCATCATCTCCGATGCCTCGACGCCGCTCTCCGCCTCGAGCCCGCGCACCATCATCGTGCTCGGACTTTCGCTCGTGCTCGGCGTTCTGATGGGCGCCGGCTTCGGCGGCCTCAACGAGTTCAACGAGCGCTTCTTCAGGACCGGCGAGGAAGTGCGCGACCGCGTCGGCCTCAAGTTCCTCGGCTATCTGCCGACCATCGGCAGCAAACCCGCCAAGGAGGACAAGCCAGCCGACGGTCAGCCTGACGTCAAGGCGGCCAGATCGCCGGCGGCCATCGAAAGGCGCGCGCGCATGAGGGTGAGCGTCGACGCTCCGGCATCGATGTTCGCCGAAACGTTGCGCAGCGCCAAGATCGCCTTCGATGTCGTGCTGGAAGGGCAAGGTAGCCGCGTCATCGGCGTCATCTCGGTGCTTCCCGGCGAAGGCAAGTCGACGGTCGCGGCCAATCTCGCCGGGCTGCTTGCCGCCAACGGCGCCAGGACGCTGCTCATCGACGGTGACCTGCGCAATCCGGGCCTCAGCCGCGGCCTTGGCATGGAGGCCGACCAGGGGCTAATGGAAGCGGTGGTGAATGGCCAGACCTGGCAGTCGGTCGGCAAGATCGACCGGCAGACCAAGCTGGCCATCATCCCAGCCGCGTCGCGCGGGCACTTCTCGCACACCAGCGAGCTGCTTTCCTCGGCCGGGATGCGGCGCTTCATCGAGAACGCCAAGGAGACGTTCGAATACATTGTCGTCGACCTGCCGCCGCTCGGGCCGGTTGTCGACGCCAAGGCCTTCGCGCCACTCGTCGATGGCTTCGTGCTGGTCACCGAGTGGGGGCGCACGCCGCGCGCCATGGTGCGGTCGATGCTGGAATCCGAACCCTATGTCGCCAACAAGATCGTCGGCATGGTGTTGAACAAAGTCGACCTGAAGAAGCTGGCCAAATACGGATCGTTCGGGGCTTCGGAGAAATTCTTCGACAAATACTCGACCTACTATCTCGACAAGTCGGAAGTGCGCAGCAAGGCAACCGTCTAGAGCAATTCCAGGAAAAGTGCGTAGCGGTTTTCCATCGGGGATTGCGTCTCATCGTTCCATGTTCACAGTACACGACTCATGGGATTTTGAAGCGTTTTGGGAATTGGTTTTGCCAGGCGCGGACGGCGTTTTGGGGTGCGAAGGTGATCCATGCCCTGAGCGCGTCGAGGCCGGTTCGGAACCACGACTTCTCGCGTCGGCCATGGACCTTTCGCTTGATTGCCTTCAGGCCCATGGTTTGAGTTGCGCATCGATAGGCCCAGGTTACGGCAATGGCGAGGATGGCGGTCAGGGTGTCGATCTTGTCTGGCGCGGTCATTCTGGTGTCTTCCATGTTGAAGCCGCGTGTCTTGGCATCGGCGAACAGGCATTCGACGGCCCAACGGTTCTTATAGGCGCTTATTGCCGCCTTGGCGTTGGGGCTGTTGGTCATGACGATCAGCCATTCGCCTTGCTGGCCTTTTCTGCCGTCGATCCATTTGGCGGCGAAGGACAGAGCGGTGGATGCATCGGGCAAGCTGGCTTCGAAGGTGGTGAGGCTGCGGCTCTTGCGGCGGCGACGCAGCAGCGACTTGATCGTCCAGAGCCGTCCATCGGCCAGGGCAACGCACTGGCCCTGCTTGACGCGAATGGCGAATAACCGCCTGATCCAGCCGGATCGACTGGAAGAAACGCTGCAGGCGGCGATAGTTCGAACCATGCTGCGCGGCTCCCGGGAAGCGACTCGCGACATGGCTCAGATTGACCGTGCGGCCCTGAACCAGCGCCACGATCAGAACCGCCAGCGTTTCCAGGCGCGAATTGCGCAGCACGAAATGACGTTTTAGGGTCTCAAGGAGGGCGGCCTGAACCGTGCTTGGCATGGGAGGATCCTTTTGGCGAAGAATCCCCTGTTCAAAGCACTTCAAACCCTCCTCACCCTTGCGTCGTGTACCGTGGCCGCTCTACGCCAATTTGGTCAACCTTGTGCGGGTTTGCTTCGGCAGGCCCAACTGGAACCCGTCGACGCTGCATGACCGGCACCGGCGCGAGCTTGAAGAAGCTGTAGTACAGCAGAAACGACCCCATGATGTAGGGGCTGAGAATGTCGACCTCGACGAAGGAACGGATCAGGAGCAGCACCATCACGCCGGCCAGCACCACAGGCTCGGGCTGCCATGTCCTGAGAACCACGGCCGCGAGGTGACCAAGGAGCGTGCGCAGGATGATCAGCGAGATCATCACCGCGCCGACAAAGCCGAGCTCGACCAGGGCTTCGATATAGGTGTTGTGGAAATGGAACCCGCTGCGGGCGGTGATGTAGAACTCATTCCACAGCCGCTCGGCCTCGGCGAAACCCTGCACCCAATAGGCGGCATAACCAACGCCGAGGATCGGAGATTTCTGCACGGCGCTCCAGCCCTGCTCCCACAGATATGTCCGCCCGGTGAGCGTCGAATCCTTGCCGAAGATGCCAAGCACGAAGTCCATGAGTCCGAGGTTCAAGGCGACGATGGCAACCACCACGATCAGCCCGGCGCCGACCAGGACAATCACCCGGCGGTAGCGCCGTGACAGAAGCTTGCTCATGGCAAGAAGCGCGATCAACGCCAGGACCGCCGGTATCGAGGCTACCGAGGTGGCCGAATGCGAGATGGCCAGAAGGTAGCCCGACAGCAGCACCACGGGCATCGCCAGGATGAAGCTCAGCCGTCCGCGCCGCAGAAAGGCGAGGAACACCACGGAAAAATAGATGCCGAGCGAGGAGACGAACCCGATCTGGTTCTTGGACGCAAAGGCGCCAACGAAATTGTAGGTGCCGTCGAGGACGTCCTCGGAATAGCCCCCGACCTTCAGCGAATAAAGCAGGACGACGAAGATCCCGATCAACGCACCGATCGTCAGGGTGCGCACGCTGACGGTGCGCGCGGCCACGTAGGCACAGGCGATATGGGAAAAATACTGGACGGCGGTCCTCGCGGTGATGCCGGGCGCCTGCGACCAGAAGACGGAGGAGCAGATATAGGCCGCGAACAGCAGCGGCAGCCAGGCGCTGGACAGTTGCCGCAGAAACCGCCGGTAGTCGACGAGGATGAGCGGCAGCCAGACGGCGTAGTAGGCCAGGATCATCATCTGGCCGAAAATCACGGAGTAGGAAAACGCCCAGATAGAGACAGCCACGGCAAAGCTGCCATAGACCGAGTTCTTCTGGGGATCGATCAGCAGGGATTTTGGGATCTTCATCTCAGAGTCCCGTCGACGCGACGCGGGGCGGGCAATCCACAAGCCAGCCGGCATAACCGCAAACAGGGGCGTGCAATAAACGGCGTCTCCATTGTGCAGTGCAATATAATCTATCGCACCCTGTGCTCAATGGCAAATCCGGTCACCTTGTCTTACAGCGGGACGATCGACGAGATCAGCCGGTTGCCCTGCGACATCCATCCGGCGGCGATCACTTCGGGGTTGCTCCCAGGCATTGGCCCAGACGATCGGCCTGCATGCCGGCTTGAACTCGCCTGGCAGCAACCTCACAGTCACCTGAAGGTCAGACGGCCGATCGCGGCCGATCACGGACAGGGGAAGATCGGATGCCTATGAGTTTCGCGGGACGGTTCGCTGGCCGGTCGGCTGTCATCACCGGCGGGGCCTCGGGCATCGGCCTGGCGGTAGCGCAAAGAATCGTCGACGAGGGCGGACGCGTGAGCGTCTGGGATCGTGATCCGGCCCAGATCGATCAGGCGAAAACCGTTGTTGCCGGCCTGCACGGGATGATGTTGGACGTTGCCGATGCGGCCGGCGTGGAGGCCGCCGCACGGTCGACGATCGAGGCGCTTGGCGGCGTCGATATCCTGGTCACCAGCGCGGCCATCACCGGGCCGAACATGACGACCTGGGCCTATTCTGTCGACGATTGGCAGAGGGTCATCGACATCAACATCAACGGTGTCTTCTACTGCAACAAGGCGCTCGTGCCGCACATGCTCGAGCGCAATTATGGCCGCATCGTCAACATCGCCTCGATCGCCGGCAAGGAAGGCAATCCCAATGCTTCCGCCTACAGCACGTCGAAGGCGGCGGTGATCGGCCTGACCAAGTCGCTCGGCAAGGAACTGGCCAAGACCAAGGTGACGGTCAATTGCGTGACGCCGGCGGCCGTGCGCACCGCGATCTTCAAGCAGATGAGCCAGGAGCACATCGACTTCATGCTGTCCAAGATACCGATGGCGCGCTTCGGCGAGGTCGAGGAGGTGGCGGCCCTGATCTGCTGGATCGCCTCGGAGGAGTGCTCGTTCACCACGGCTGCCGTCTTCGACGTTTCCGGCGGCCGCGCCACCTACTGACGGCAACAACAAATCCGCGTGACAAGGCAACGAATGGAGCCTGGCCGGCATATATAGTCGGCAATGCAGGCATGCGATCGGCAAATAGTCGTGACTGTTCCATGGGCGTGACCTTTCGCTGCGATATCGGCGTCCAAGGCGAGGACTTCCCGCACTTCTGGGAACATACGGTCGGCAGCGGCCATGCGACGCTGGCGTTGCGCGCGGACTGGCAGGCCCAGATGCGCCGGGCGCATGACGAACTCGGCTTTAGCCATGTCCGTTTTCACGGGCTGCTCGATGACGACATGGGCACGCTCATCGACCAGGATGACCAGCCGCTCTATTCGTTCTTCAATGCCGACCAGATCTTCGATTTCCTGCTGTCGATCGGCATGCGGCCCTTTGTCGAGCTGAGTTTCATGCCGACAATGCTGTCATCCTCCGGGCAGATCATCTTCCGCTACCGCGCCAATGTCAGCGCGCCGAAGGACTACGATCAATGGTCGACGCTGATTTCGAAACTCGTCGCCCATTGGATCGATCGCTACGGCCTGGACGAAGTGCGGCAATGGTTCTTCGAAGTATGGAACGAACCCAATCTCGACGCGTTTGGCAGCGGCAGGCAGGAAGATTATTTCAAGCTGTATGCCTATACGGCAAAGGCGATCAAATCCGTGGACATCAAGTTGAATGTCGGCGGACCGGCTACCGCGGACAACGCCTGGATCGATGAGTTCATCGCATATTGTGACCAGAACAGCCTTCCGGCCGATTTCATCAGCACGCACCATTATCCCACCGATGCCTTCGGTAAACCTGGCGACGACACCGAGACCCAGCTTTCGGAAAGCATGAGGAGCGCGTTGCGCGATGAGGCTCGCACCGCCCGCCTGCAGGCGGGCGGCCGGCCACTCTACTACACTGAATGGTGCACCTCCTCGAACCCACGCGATTCGATGCATGACGAGCCCTATGCGGCCGCTTTCATCGTCAAAACGGTGATGGAGGCGAGAGGATTGGTTGAAGGGTACAGCTACTGGACCTTTTCCGATATTTTCGAGGAAAACTATTTTCCATCCGTGCCCTTTCATGGTGGCTTCGGGTTGATGAACCTTCACGGGATTGCCAAACCGGCCTACCGTGCCTTTGAAATGCTGCATCAACTTGGAACGGAAATTCTGTACATGGAGGAAACCCATCCAACCCTTGATGGCTGGTGCGTCCGTGACGGGAATTCGCTGACCGTGCTGATCTCCAACTTTGCCTTGCCACGGCATCCAATCGCCAACGAGACCGTCCATGTCGAACTCAGGAATGCGCCGCAGCCCACAGCGGCAACCGTTCGGCGGATCGATGCGGAAAATGCCAACGCCAAGGCGCTGTGGGTAACAATGGGGCGACCCGATTATCTGGGCGCGGCAGCGGTCGAGCAGTTGCGTGCGACCTCGGTAATGCAAGAACGGCGGCAACCAGTTGCCTGGCACGACCGCACCCTTGGATTCGACGTGGCCGTTCCTCCCCTGGGAGTCGCGGCCATCAGGCTGGAGTTCGCATCTCGTGATTAAAGCCGATCCCGCCGCGCTGTCCGATGACGAGCTTCTGCAGCGCTACCAGCGCGCCGCCTTCGGCTATTTCCTGGAGAATGTGAACCCCGACAACGGGCTGGTCGCCGATACGTCGCGGCCGAACTGGCCGGCCAGCATCGCCGTCGTCGGCTTCGCGCTCTCCTGCTATCCGATCGGCGTCGAGCGCGGCTGGATGAAGCGCGAGGCGGCGGTGGAATTGACGCTGGCCGCGTTGCGTTTCTTCTCGGCCAGTCCGCAAGGCGGCGGCGAGGACGTCACTGGCCACAAGGGTTTTTACTACCATTTCCTCGACATGCGGACCGGGCTGCGTGTCTGGCGCTGCGAGCTCTCGATGGTGGACACCGCCTTGCTGATGGCCGGCATACTGGTTGCGGGCGCCTATTTCCGCGGCGACAATGAACGGGAAGCCGAAATCCGGCACCTGGCCGAAGTGCTCTACCGGCGCGTCGACTGGCGGTGGGCGCAAGGCAGCAGCCCGACCCTGCGGCAAGGCTGGAAGCCGAGGAGCGGCTTTCTCCACTATGGCTGGGAGGGCTACAACGAGGCGATCGTCCTCTATGTGCTTTCGATGGCCTCACCCGACAGCCCGACCTCCGACGACAGTTACGAGGCCTGGACGGCGACCTACCAGTGGGAAAATATCTACGGCAATGACGTGCTTTATGGCGGGCCGCTGTTCATGCACCAGTTCTCGCATGCCTGGATCGATTTCGCCGGCATCCGCGACGCCTTCATGCGCGAGAAGGACTCGGACTATTTCGAAAACAGCCGCCGCTCGACCTACCTTCACCGCGACTATGCCCGCCACAACCCCTATGGCTTCGATGGCTATGGCGAGAACCTTTGGGGCCTTTCGGCGGGAGACGGGCCGGGCGGCTTCCGCGCCAGCGTGGAGCGGCGTACGCACCGGTTTTCCGGCTATGCCGCGCGCGGCGCGCCATTCGGTCCCGATGACGGGACGATCGCGCCATGGTCCTTTCCGGCGTCGCTGCCTTTCGCGCCCGATATCTGCCTGGCTGCGTTGCGCCATCTCGCCGATCGCTATCCACAGGTGATCGACGGTTACCGGCTGCCGAGCGGATTCAATCCGACATTGGCCAACCGGCGAAGATTCGGCGGCGATGGCTGGGTGTCCGAAGGCCATTACGGGCTCGACCAGGGCATCGTGGTGATGATGATCGAGAACCACCGCTCGCGTCTGATCTGGGACTTGATGCGGTGCAATCCGCACATCCGCCGCGGCTTGGGCAAAGCGGGCTTCACGGGCGGCTGGCTGTCGCAGCCGACAGGGCCCGCGGCAGGGGGCGGCGATGTCGCGTGAACGGACGTGGGCCGCCGCCTTCCCTGTCGACCGCAATGACGTCGAACTGATCCGAGGCGCGCATCCGCCGCGCTGGAAGAACCCGGAGCCGGACGGTCCCTACAATCTCGTCGTCATCGGCGCCGGGCCGGCAGGACTGACCGCGGCGCGTGACGCCGCGAGCCTTGGCGCGAAGGTTGCCCTGATCGAGCGCGGGCTGATCGGCGGTGCGTGCATCAATGTCGGCTGCATCCCGTCGAAGTCGATCATCCGCACCGCGAGGCTCTATGCCGATATGCGCGATGCCGAGAGCTTCGGCGGTGACGCGCCACGGCGCCTTCACGTCGACTTTGAGCGGGCCATGATGCGGATGCGGCAGATCCGGCAGCGTATCAGCCGCGCCGATTCGGCCGAGACTATCGCGGCCGAAGGCATCGATCTCTATTTCGGCGAAGCGCGGTTTGGCGGGCCGGACACGGTGGTGGTCGCTGGCAAGACGCTGCATTTCAGGAAGGCATTGGTCGCGACGGGCGCCCATCCGAGCGGGCCGGCGATTCCAGGTCTTGCCGAGGCCGGTTATCTCGACAACGAGAGCATGTTCAACCTCACGGAATGCCCCCAGCGGCTCCTGGTCATCGGCGGCGGTCCGCTCGGCTGCGAGACCGCGCAGGCCTTCCGCCTGCTCGGCGCCAAGGTCATCCTGGCGCAAAGCGATCCGATGTTCCTGCCCGGCGAGGAACGCGACGCCGCGCAGATCCTATCAGACGCCTTGGCGCGCGAGGGGATCGAGGTCCGCCTCAACACCGAAGTGGTGGCGGTGCGCGGGGAAGGCGGCAGGAAGCTCGCCGACCTGGTGCGGGACGGCGACACGACCACGATCTCCGTCGACGAGATCATCACCGGCGTCGGCCGTTCGCCCAATGTCGATGGTCTCGGACTGGAAGAGGCCGATGTGGCGTATGACGCCAGCGGCATCAGAGTGGACGACTATCTGAGAACCACGAATCCGCACATCTACGCGGCGGGCGACGTCTGCCTCGAATACAAATTCACCCATACCGCCGAGGCGACGGCGCGCATCGTCGTGCGCAATGCGCTCTTTCGCGGGCGCGAAAGGCTGAGTGAGCTTGTCGTTCCCTGGTGCACCTATACCGATCCGGAGATCGCCCATGTCGGTCTCTATCCCGCGGAGGCGCGCCTGAACGGCATTCCGGTCAAGACCTATACGGTGCTGATGCATGATGTCGCCCGTGCCGTGATGGACGGCGAGGAGGAAGGGTTCGTCAAGATCCATGTCAGGGAAGGATCCGACCGTATCCTGGGGGCGACCGTCGTCGCCAGCCATGCCGGCGAGATGATCAATGGGGTGACGCTCGCCATCAGGTCGGGTATGGGATTGCATACCCTGGCCGATGTCATCCATCCCTTCCCGACACAAGCGCAAGGCATCAAGATGGCGGGCGACGCCTACAGGCGAACACGGCTCACCTCCTTGCGCAGGCGCCTTGCGGCGCGCTGGCTGGCATGGTCCAGGCGATGACCCGCAAGCGGCGCAGCGGCCTTTGTTCACTGAAATGTCCGCAAATACCAGACCAAGTATCCCATCCGGCGCTTGACGGCACCCAGTACTGCTGGGGAAGAGATTGACCTCACCGTGCGTGGGGAAGATTGATCTCACCGTGCGGCCGCGGAACACTCGTGGATGCAGCCTGTAACTGAAACGGAATATGCAATCCAGCTCTTGACCAGGAGTTACATCTGCGTGCCGTTGTGTGCCGGAGGCAAGCATCTCGATCTCGATGCAATGGACTATCATCCCCTACATTTGCAGGCCCGTCGAAAGGATCTGAAAGAGTTGGCGTTCCGATCGATTGCCTTTCATCTGTCGCAGAAACCGCCAACCAGCGACGACATCCGCCGCTGGTTTCGGAAGTCTGCTGGAAATGTCGGAATCCTTGGGGATTCTCCAACCTTCTTATTCTGAATTTCGATGATGCCGCAGGCTACCTGAGCTGGTCGGGCAGGCACGGACAAGCTCAAGGTTCCACATGGATATACAAGCGATCGCACCCTGAACGCCCGGCGCTACCTTTTCAACGAGACATGGCCGATCGCCGTGGGCAGCGCATTGGTCGCGGCCTGGGCGACGACCGCCATCCGCTTTCCGGAAACCATCAGCCTTGACGAGGATTCATGCTATTGGGCAGCCCTGCTTGCCCGCGCCGACGTGGCGACGACCCCTACCCCGGTGCTCCTCTACCACCATGACGAAGAGAGAATGGCGCGACGATTTGTGCAGGCTCCGCGGGCGACGTTTCTCGCTATCGCGCTTGAACTGGACAAGCTCGCCGGTTCAGGCATTGCTAGGGACGTCCTGCAGTGGAGGAAAGCCTGGATCGCGCAGCGGCTTTCAAGGCGGCTTCTCAAGCACAAGCGATACAGGGATGCGATGAGCATGATGCGTGCGGTCCGCGCCCACAAGACCCTGAACCGGAGTTGGAAGACATTGCAATATCATACCCGAATTCATGCCGGAGCTATAATGGAACGGCCCGGCCTTTCGTCGGCCGCCGGCGGGGTCAAGGAAAAACGTACCCTGGTCGTCTCTTACGACCCTGCCTTTCCGGCGGTTTCGGGCGCGGATCTGAGGAATTTCCGCAATGCCAGTCTGGCCTCGGAATACGGTCCGGTCCGGCTTGCCTCGGTTCGGCCGCTGGGTAGTCCGTCAAAGCCGTCCAACGGACGCCTCCAAGCCGTTGGGCTGACGATTGCGGAGGAGCCGCGCTCGTCCTCGCTGGGCTGGTGGAGGATAGCGGCGGAGAACCGCATTCCCCGCACGGCACTCGCGCGCCTGCTGACCCTGGTGCAAACCTTCAAACCCGACACGATCATCGTCGAGGGAATCGGCCTGTTCAAACTGCTGCGGCCGTTGCGGCCGCTGACGAAGCAACTCGTCCTCGATATGCATAACGTCGAGTCCGACCTGGCGGCACAGCTGCAGCATCTCCGTCTGGAGCGATTCCGGGCCGGATTTGGCATTCGGCGACTGGAGAGAAAAGCGCTTTCCCTCGTCGACAGGGTCTGGGTCTGCTCGAACCTGGACCGCGAGAAGCTGACGGGCCTGTCCCGGCACAAGCTGCCGATCGATGTCGTTGCGAACGGAATTCCCAAGGCCGAAGACATTCCCGAAGCGCTGTCCGCCGAGGCCGCGACCGATAGAGGCTTTCCGGTGATCCTGTTCATCGGCCATCTCGGCTATCCACCGAACGTCGATGCCGCCGAGCGGTTGGCCCATGCCATACTGCCCCGCATCCGGCAGGTCTTGCCCGGCGCGAAGCTTGTCCTTGCCGGACGTACCCCAAGGGCGGCGGTGCGGGCGCTGACCGGGTTGCCCGACGTGGAACTCATCGAAAATCCCGAAAGCGTGGCACCGCTTTTGTCCGCCGCGCATCTCACCATCATTCCACTCAAGGCGGGTGGGGGCACGCGCATCAAGATCCTGGAGGCGATGGCCTGGGGCGTGCCGGTGATCGCGACACCGGTGGCGGCCGAGGGTCTGGACCTGGTCGATGGCGACGAGGTGCTGTTGTCGGCCACCGACGAAGGACTTGCCGATATGGCGATCGGACTTTGCCTGGACCCCGAACGCCGGGCGCGGCAGCGCGTGCGCGCGCATCAAGCCGCATGGGCACGGTTTAGCCCGCAAGCGATCCGCGAGGCGATCCGTACCGGTCTTGACCTGGACAATGACGGCAAATGACGCCCGGCCGTTCCCCTCATCCGCCCCATGAGCTGCCGATGATCCCGCCGATCCTGCACCAGACATGGAAGACCGACAGCGTTCCCGCACGCTTCCATGCCTATGCCGACAGCTGGAAACGGCATAATCCAAACTGGACGGTGATGTTCTGGAGCGACCGGATGCTGCTCGAATTCGTGGCCGAGCATTATCCGGATTTCCTGCCTATGTTCTGCAGTTACACGAACGGCGTGCAGCGGTCGGATGCGGCCCGCTACATGCTGCTGCATCATTTTGGCGGGATCTACGCGGACATCGATTGCGAATGCCTCGCCCCCTTCGATCCGATCATGGACGAGACCCGCGTCGTGCTGTGCAAGGAGCCGGCCTCGCATGCAGCCATCCAGGCGGATCTCCGGGGTCTGCCCTATCTCCTGTTCAACGGGACGATGGCCAGCCCAGCCGGTCATCCCTTCTGGATACAAGTGCTTTCCCTGATGCGCAGGCTCGCCAGCGCCAAGAACGTGCTCGACGCGACCGGACCCTGTCTGTTGACCTCCGCACAACTCGCCTACAGCGATCAGGCTGCCTTTGCCATTCATCCTTCCGGCCTGTTCACGCCGGTGACGCCGGCCGGGAGCGCGAAGCGCGAAGCCGGCGACGACACGGCAGCGCTTTCGATCCATCACTGGGCCGGCACATGGTGGATCCCCGAGCCGCCACCGACCTGGAGGACCAGGCTGCGCAACCGAGCCTATCGGCTGCGGTATCAGCTGACGCGCGGCGCGTATCTGGATGAGGCCGAGGCGAAAGCCAGCGTCGACAAGGCGGTTCTGTCGGCGCCGCCGCCCTCAGGCCGCAACATTGCCGTCCTGGTGCCGCTTCGCGACGCCGCCGATCTCATCCAGCCCTTTCTCGACGCACTGGACGGGCTCGACTATCCCAAGGACAGGATCAAGCTGGTCTTTTGCGAAGGCGACAGCCTGGATGGGAGCTGGGAACGCCTGCAAGCCGCGACAGCAGGATTAGCCGGCAAATATCGTGACATCGTCCTGCTGCGGAGACAGGTCGGCACCAGGCTCGACAGGGCAAAACGGGCAAAGCCCAGCATGCAGCGGGTGAGGCGGGGCGCGATTGCCAAGGTGCGAAATCACCTGATCGATCATGGACTGAAGGAAGACGACGACTGGGCGTTGTGGATCGACATCGATGTCTGGCGCTTCCCCGGCGATGTACTGAACCGGCTGATCGCTACTGGCCATCGTATCGCGATGCCCAATTGCGTGAAGATCGCCGGCGGCGGCAGCTTCGATCTCAACAGCTTCGTCATAAGACGCCAGACCAAGGACTATCCTTACTATCGCGAGATACGCGGCGGACTGCACCAACCGCCCGCGCAAACGCCCAACCGCTATCATCTCAGCGATGTCAGGCATTTCGACATCATCGGCCTCGATGCGGTCGGCGGAACCATGCTCCTGGTCGACGCCGCCTTGCATCGCGGCGGCCTTCGCTTCCCCGAAATTCCCTACCGCGACCTGATCGAGACCGAAGCCTTCGGCATGCTCGCCAATGATCTTGGCGTCAGGCCGGTCGGCCTGCCGAAACTGGAAATCCTACACATCCCGTGGTGATGCGTCGGCCTGCCGTGGCTTCCACCTGAGATGCTCCAGGCATCAGTCGTGCAATTCCCGCGAAATCGGCGGGCCGACCGAAAATCCGGAGAATGTCACCTCGAAACCCTCGCGCTGCGGTGAACAGCACATCATGCCGACATCGACCGTTTTCGAGACCGGGAAATAGGCAAGCCGCACCGGCTTCCAGTGGCCGTCCGAAGCGTCGAGATACTGGACGCGGATCGCTTCGCCATGGCGGGTCAGGCGGATCCTGACGCCGTTCGGGCCGGCGGGAATGGCCACCAGCGACCAGTCCGATGTGTCGTTGGTGACGACAACCGAGAAATAGGCGAGACCGTCGGTGTATTCGATGCCGGCCTTGATCCAGTGCGTCTCGCTCAGCCGGATCATCAGTCCGGCCTGGTCGTAAAGCACCTTGTAATCGCCTTTGACGGTGACCTCGGCGGTGAAATCGCCCTCGACCGGCCGATACAGGAAGTGGCCGTTGTCGCGCCAGAACCCATAAAAGGTCTCACGCCAGAAGTCGGTCTCCTTGCCGGAGCGCACGCTGACGGCATCGCCGTCGATGACGTGGTGCGGCGGCGGGTTGAGCCAGATCAGGTCCTGCAATGTCATTGCCTCGTGCCGATTCCCTAGTGAACGCCCGCCAGCCCGATGGCCGGCGTCCAGTCAACCCGCAAAGGTATAGGCGGTCTTCACCATGGTGTAGAATTCCATCGCGTAGCGGCCCTGTTCGCGCGGACCATAGCTCGAGCCCTTGCGGCCGCCGAAGGGAACGTGGAAGTCTACTCCCGCCGTCGGCAGGTTGACCATCACCATGCCGGCTTCCGAATTGCGCTTGAAGTGGGTGGCGTGCTTGAGGCTCGATGTGCAGATGCCTGAGGTCAGCCCGAAGGGCGTGTCGTTGGCGACTGCCAACGCCTCGTCATAGTCCTTGACCCTGATGACGCTGGCGACAGGCCCGAAAATTTCCTCGCGCGAGCTGCGCATGGCGTTGGTGGCGTCTGTCAACAGTGCCGGCCGCAGATAGAAACCCGGCGTCTTGCGGTCGAGCCGTTCGCCGCCGAAGGCGAGCGTGGCGCCTTCCCTGACGCCGATGGCGATATAATCCTCGTCCTGCTTCAGCTGCGTGGCGTCGACGACCGGACCGATCTGGGTCTGCGCGTCGAGCGCATCGCCGACAACCAGTCCATCCATCCGCTCCTTCAGCGCATCGACGAAACGGCCATGGATGGAATCGGTCACGATCAGCCTGGACGAGGCCGTGCAGCGCTGGCCGGTCGAGAAGAAGGCGCCGTTGAGGGCACAGTCGACGGCAACCGCAAGATCGGCATCGTCCAGCACCACCAGCGGGTTCTTGCCGCCCATTTCGAGCTGGAACTTGCGCATGTGCTCGACGCTTGCCGCGGCGACGCGCTTGCCGGTGCCGACCGAACCGGTGAAGGTGATGGCGTTGACATCGGGGCTGTCGAGCATCGCCTGGCCGACCACCGAGCCCTTGCCCATGACGAGGTTGAGCACGCCCCTGGGCAGGCCGGCGCGATGCAGGATGTCGACGATCGACCAGGCGCTCTCGGGCACGAGTTCGGCCGGCTTGAAGACGATGGTGTTGCCATGGGCCAGCGCCGGAGCGATCTTCCAGGCCGGAATGGCGATGGGGAAATTCCACGGCGTGATGATGCCGACCACGCCGACCGCCTCGCGCGTGATCTCGACGCCGACACCCGGCCGCACGCTCGGCACCATCTCTCCGGAGAGACGCAATGTTTCGCCGGCAAAGAAATCGAATATCTGGGCGGCGCGGATGGTCTCGCCAATGCCTTCTGCCAGCGTCTTGCCTTCCTCGCGCGCCAGGTTGCGGCCGATTTCGTCCTTGCGTGCCATGATTTCATCGGACGCCTTCTTCAGCACCGCATGGCGCGCCAGCGGGCCGGAGCGGGACCATGCGGGAAAGGCCGCCTTGGCCGCCGCGATCGCCTGGGCCGTCTGTTCCACGTCCGCCGAGGCGTATTCGCCGACGACATCGCCGGTATCCGAGGGGTTGATGTTGCGGGACCCGGCGTCGCCGACCCATTCGCCATCGATGAGGTTCTTTCGAAACTGAGCCATGTCCTCGTCTTTCCTGCTGGTTGGCCGCGTGGCGGCATCTTTCTGACTTGATATTTGCCAGACAATTGCCCTGCGGGAAAGCACGTACTGGCCGGGCCGCCGCGACAAAAGCCCCGGGCCTGCCATAGCGTCGATAGCATGGCGGCGGCAGCGCCCCATGGACAGCCAGCCCGGTTAAGATCCCCGCAGCCGTCACGTCAGCTCAATCGAAACGCCCTGTACAGCGATGTACATAGCCTTGATTTGCCTGATCCGGCATGTCATGCGTCATACCGATGGCAGCCATCGAAACGACGATTCAGCGCGCCGGCGTCACCGGCAACATCAAGGCCACTCGTGACGACTGGCTGAAGCTGGCGCTTGAAACGTTGATCTCGGATGGCGTCGAACGCGTCCGCGTGCAGACGCTCGGGCAGCAGCTTGATGTCTCGCGCTCCAGCTTCTACTGGTATTTCAAGAGCCGGCAGGACCTGCTCGACCAATTGCTGGACTATTGGCGGCAGACCAACACCCGATTCATCGTCGAACGCGCCGGGCGGCCATCCGCCACCGTCATCCGCGGGGTGATGAGCATTTTCGAATGCTGGGTGGACGAAAAGCTGTTCGATCCCCGGCTCGATTTCGCGATCAGGGCCTGGGCGCGCCGCTCCCCCGCCACAAGGCGCGCGCTCGACCAGGCCGATGAAGAACGCGTCAATGCCATACGCGACATGTTCATGCGCCATGGCTATGAAGAAGAAGACGCGTTCGTGCGTGCCCGTGTGCTCTATTTCATGCAGATCGGCTATTACTCGCTCGAACTCGACGAGCCGATGAGCAGCCGCCTGACGCATGTCGCGTCCTATCTGCGCAGCTTCACCGGCCAGGAACCGACCGCCGAGGATGTCGAGGACTTTTCGCGTTATGTCGAGAAGACACTTTCCGGCAAACGGTAGACGGGGCACCGGCTGCCTGACTCGGCAGCTTTCTCGGCAACAGGCTTGCTCCATATCCACACACCAGCCTCCTCCGGCCCGGTTCTCGCGATGCACTGGACACATGTGTACAACAAAGATAGGGTGCATCGCCACAACCGGGTGGAGCGCGACAGGATGAAATCGGAGGCTGCCCTGAAAAAGAACCAGGCCGGCGCGAGGCGAACGCTGGTGACGCTCGAAATCGACGCCGAGGATGCGGATGCCAGCGGCTACGAGCTGGTCTGGAACAAGGGCAAGCTTGCCGGCTTCGTCACCTCCGGCGGCTACGGCCACACCGTCGGCAAGAGCCTCGCCATGGCGCTTGTCGACCGCGACGCGGCCGATGCCGATACGCAGTTGACAACCCACATCGTCGGCATCGAAAGAGATGCGCTTCGTCGCCTTACGATCCTCTCGCAAGGCGATGCGGCGTGACCGATCGAACCGGTGACGTCCATAGAGAAGACCATACAATGATCCACGCCCCCTTCCCCAAATCAGGCCTGGCCGGCACGCCATGACCAGACGCTATTCCGCTCTGTCGCTGTTCAAGGAAGGCCTGGCCGGCCAGACCGGCTGGAAGCAGGCGTGGCGCTCGCCCGAGCCGAAGCCGTCCTACGACGCGATCGTCATCGGCGGCGGCGGCCATGGGCTGGCGACAGCCTACTATTTGGCCAAGAACCACGGCATCGCCAGGGTGGCGGTCCTTGAAAAAGGCTGGATCGGCGGCGGCAACACCGGCCGCAACACCACAGTGGTGCGCTCCAACTATTATTACCCGGAGAGCGTCGAACTCTACGGGCTGGCGCACAGGCTCTACGAAGGCCTGTCGAAGGATTTGAACTACAACGTCATGCTGTCGCAGCGCGGCATGGTCAATCTCTGCCACTCGACAGTCGAAATGGAGATGGGCGCGCGCACCGTCAATGCCATGCAGATCAACGGCATCGATGCGGAGCTGTTTTCGCCCGAGGATGTACGGCGCGTGGCGCCGATCTACAATTTCTCACCGGACGCGCGCTTTCCGGTGTTCGGCGGCATCTGGCAGCGCCGCGCCGGAACGGCGCGCCACGACGCGGTCGCCTGGGGTTATGCGCGGGCGGCGAGCCGGCTCGGCGTCGACATCATCCAGAATTGCGAAATCAGCGATTTCATCATCGAGGGTGGGCGCTGCCGTGGCGTGCAGACGACGCGTGGCACGATCCGCGCCGAGCGCATCGGCATGGCGGTGGCCGGCCATTCCTCGGTGCTGGCGGCCAAGGCCGGCTTCCGGCTGCCGATCAATTCCTACGCGCTGCAGGCCTGTGTTTCCGAGCCGGTGAAACCGATCCTCGACACGGTTGTGCTGTCGCCCGGCACCGGCGTCTATGTCAGCCAGTCGGACAAGGGCGAGATCGTCATTGGCGGCGGACTTGACCGCATCCCCTCCTATGCGCAGCGCGGCAATCTGCCGACGCTGGAAACCGTCGTTGCCGGCCTGTTGGAAATGTTCCCGATCTTCGGCCAGTTGAAGCTGATGCGGCAATGGGCCGGCATTGTCGACGTGGTGCCGGACTCCTCGCCGATCATCAGTGAATCGCCGCTGCCCAATCTGTTCCTGAATTGCGGCTGGGGCACGGGCGGCTTCAAGGCCATTCCCGCTGGCGGCACTCTGCTGGCAAACTTGCTGGCAACAGGCAGGCACAACGACATCAGCCGTCCGTTCGACCTCGATCGCTTTGCCAGCGGGCGGCTGATCGATGAAGCGGCCGGCTCCGGCATCGCGCACTGAGACAGGACCAGAGGCAAGCATGCAGCTCTTCCCTTGCCCGTTCTGCGGTCCGCGCGACGAGACGGAATTCCACTTTGGCGGCGATGCCGGCAATGTCCGGCCTGACGGGGCCGATCTGCCGATCGAGCGCTGGGCAAACTATCTCTATCTCAGGAGCAACCCGAAGGGCGCGGCGCGCGAAATCTGGGTGCACATGAGTTGCGGCGAGTTCTTCGTCATGGAACGTGACACGGTCACGCACGAGGTGCTGTCCTCGACCGCTCTTGGCGGGGAGCACGCGGCATGACCGCCTCGCGTCTCACCATCGGTGGCAGCGCGATCGACCGATCGCGCCCAATCCGATTCAGCTTCGACGGCACAAGCGTTGAGGGCTTTGCCGGCGACACCATCGCCTCGGCGCTGCTGGCCAATGATATCGCGGTCGTCGGCCGCAGCTTCAAATACCACCGGCCACGCGGCATCTGGGGCGCCGGCGTCGAGGAGCCGAACGCGCTGGTGGATGTCGGCGGCCCCCGGACCACGCCGAACACGCGCGCCACGACCGAGCCGGCATATGACGGGCTGGTGGCAAAAAGCGTCAACGCGACGCCCAGTGCGCTCGCCGACCGCAACGCCTTCCTCGACCGCTGCTCGCGCTTCATTCCAGCGGCGTTCTACTACAAGACCTTCATGTGGCCGGACTGGCACATGTTCGAGCCGCGCATCCGCGCCATGGCTGGGCTGGGCGAAGTGGACAAGGGCTGGACCTCGCCGGGCTCGGCCGACCAGATCAACCATCATTGCGACGTTCTGGTGGTGGGCGCGGGACCGGCTGGACTGGCGGCGGCAAAGGCAGCGGCTGGCGTCGGCCTCTCCGTCACGCTGGTCGACGACCAGCAGAAGCCGGGCGGGTCGCTTGGCCACCGCGCCGGCGAGATCGACGGCAAGCCGGCTGCCATCTGGATCGACGAGACGATTGCCGAGCTTGCCGCCGGCGGCCACCTGATCCTGCCTTCAACCACCGCCTTCGGCATCTACGACCACAATCTGGTCGGGCTGAACCAGCGTCATTTCGACGGCCGGCGCGACACGCTGTGGCGGGTCCGGCCGCGCCGGATCGTGCTGGCGACGGGTGCCATCGAGCGGCCGCTGCCCTTCGCCAACAACGACCTGCCGGGCATCCTGTCGGCGGATGCGGCGCTCGCCTATCTCAGGCGCCATGCCGTGCTGGCCGGCAGGCGCATCGTCGTCGCCACCAACAATGACAGCGCCTATGAAGTGGCGGAGGCGTCCGCCGAGGCCGGCGCCGAAGTCACGCTGGTCGACATCAGGCGTGACGGCATGCCAGCCACCAAGGTGCGGCTGGTCAAGGAGCGATCGCTTGCCGCCGCCAACGGCAAGCTGCGCATCGAGGGCGTGATGCTGGACGACGGCACCAGGCTCGACGCCGACTGCGTGCTGGTCTCGGGCGGCTGGACGCCGACCATTCATCTGTTCGGCCAGGCCAAGGGCAAGCTTGCCTGGAGCGAGGCGCGTGCCGCCTTCCTGCCGGGCGATCCGGTCGACGGCATTTCCGTCGCCGGCGCCGCGGCCGGCGCGGTTTCGCTGTCGGAGGTGTTGGCAGGCTCGCAGAACGCCGTTGCATCGCTCGGCCAAACGAAGGCCGAGATGCCGCGCAGTACAGGTAGGGAGGCGACCGGCGGCATCGTTGCCGCCTGGCCGGTGCCCGGCTCGAAGGGGCGCATCTGGATCGACTACCAGAACGATGTGACGGTGAAGGACGTCGAGCTGGCGGCGCGCGAAAATTTCGTCTCGGTCGAGCATCTGAAGCGCTACACCACGCTCGGCATGGCGACCGACCAGGGCAAGACCTCCAACCTGCCTGGCCTGGCGCTGATGGCAGGCATCACTGGCCGCACGGTGCGGGAGGTCGGCACCACCACCTATCGCCCGCCGTTCACGCCGGTGCCGCTGGCGAGCTTCGCCGGTGCGCGCGGGGGCGAGTTGATGGCGCCGGTGCGTCGGCTGCCGCTGGAAAACATCCATCGCGCCGATGGCGCCGTGTTCCAGGAATATGGCGGCTGGCTGCGGCCTGCCCACTATGGCGGTCGCGATGCCGATGCGGATCGCGCCATCCAGGACGAGGCGCTGCGCGCCCGCCAGTCGGTCGCGCTGTTCGACGGTTCGACGCTCGGCAAGATCGAGGTGATCGGCCCGAAGGCGGCCGAATTCGTCGATTTCCTCTACTACAACACGATGTCGACGCTGAAACCGGGCCGCTGCCGCTATGGCTTCATGCTGTCGGAGAACGGCGTGGTGTTCGATGACGGCGTGCTGGTGCGGCTGGACGAGCATCGCTTCGTCGTGTCGTGCTCGTCCTCGCATGTCACCGCGGTGCATGCGCGGCTGGAGGAATGGCGCCAGGACCGCTTTGGCCGCGGCGCCGTCTATATCCACAATGCCACCGCCGAAATGGCAACGCTGACCGTCTCCGGGCCGAACGCCCGGAAGCTGCTCGAAACGTTGGGCCTTGGCCTCTCGCTCGACGATGCAGACCTGCCGCATATGGCGATAGGCCATGGCAGCTATGGCGGCGACGAGGTCCGCATCGCGCGCGTCAGCTTTACCGGCGACAGGAGCTATGAAATCTCGATCCGCGCGGACCGCGCCGAGACCCTATGGACCCGTCTGCGCGAAGCTGGCCAGCCGTTCGATGCCGCCATCATCGGCCTCGAAGCGCTGATGATCCTGCGTGCGGAGAAAGGGTTCATCGTCATCGGCAAGGACACTGACGGGACCACACTGCCGCATGATCTCGGCGTGGAGGGTCCCCGCGCCAAACGCCAGACCGAGTTCGTCGGCCGCCGCTCGCTGTTCACTGACGAGGCTTCACGCGACAACCGGCTGCAGCTTGTCGGCCTGACGGTGCCGCAAGGCGATGCGCCGCTGCCAACCGGCGCGCACGGCATCAAGCGGAGCGACGGCAGGCTGCGCAGCCAGGGTTTTGTCACCTCCAGCTACCAGAGTCCGACGCTTGGCCGGCCGGTCGCGCTTGGCCTGATCGAGCGTGGTGCGGCACGGCACGGGGAGACGATCGAAATCCAGCATCTCGGCAAGGTCAGCACGGCGACGATTGCCGCCCCTTGCGCTTTCGACCAGGCAGGAGACCGGCTGCATGCGTGATCTCGCGGAAAAATGGTCCATCGCGCCGGACTGGCAGAGCGCCACGATCAAAGTGCCGGCGCTCAAGATAAGCCCGATCACCGGACTGCACCAACGCCTGGTCAGCGGCGACCTTGCCGCATGGGCCGAGGTCTCAGGGTTCGATGGAACGGCCGCCGGTGCATTCGGCCTGATAGAGGGCATACGCTATTCGGTCCGACTGGCGCGCGACCGCCTGCTCGTCGTATCAAGCAACCCGCTCGCCATCCCCGCGGGTTGGCATGGCGAAGGTTTCGCGGTGACGACGATCAGCGCCGGCTTGCAGGTGTTCGAGGTCGAGGGCCCGGCTCTCGATGCCTTCATCGCACGCGGGACGACGCTCGATCCTCGCCAGCCAAGCGCCAGTGCGGCGCTTTCCCTCGCCGGTGTCAGCGCCATCGTGTATCGCCATGAGAATAGGCTGCGCATCCATGTCGACCGTGGCCTTGCAGCCTATCTCTGGACATGGATGGAGCAGGCGGCCGGCCATATCGCGGCCGGAAATCAGCCAGCGACGATCGCGCTCATAGCGTAAAGGACCAGAACAGGCAGGCGAGCGTCGCGGCCGCGAAGACGACGAAGAACAGGCTGCGCAACAGCACGTTGCGGCGCAGCTCGTTCATGACGAAGTGGCAGCCGATAATCGCCACGGCGAACAGGAACCGCCAGTTCAGCAATGCCAGCAGGGCGCTGGCCTGGCCGAAGGCCCATCGGGCGAGAAGGCCACCGACGATGGTGGCGAGCAGCACGATCACGGTCCAGAAGATCGCGTCGGCGGCGTGGGTGAGAACGATGCTCGCCGCCCTGATCGGCAGGATCATCATCAGCAGCGCGCTGAAGAAATAGACCGCGGCAAGCGGGATGAACGTTCCCGCATCGGCGATGCCGTCGAGCCGTTTCACGCCGGTCACCCCGTAGGGATAGCCATGCCGGGCCACGGCCAGGCTCAGCGCCATGAGCAAGGCGGTCAGCACGGCGGCGAGTGCGAAGGTCGTGAGGGCTTTGCTCATGGGGTTCCTGTCGCGGACGAATCAGACAGGAACTGATGTAGCCGACGGTCGTAAATTGCGCGTAAGCGAAGTCGCGGTGACGCGAATTCCTATCCCGGCGCAAAGGGCGTCGCGGCCAGGCTGCACTGCAGCGATCCAGCCCGAGGAGCGGTTGGAGCGCGCATTGAATGCATTCCTATCTCCATTCTAATATAATCTGATCACTTCCGGTGACGAAGCTACGGATCTGCCATGGACCTCGACCCTTCGACCCTCAATCGGGCTCTGCCGCTGCGCGATCAGATCTATCAGAAGATCCGCAACCTGATCGTCGTCGGACAGATGAAGCCGGGTGAGGTGATCAACGAGGTGGCGATCGCCGAAGCCCTCGGTGTCTCGCGCACGCCGGTGCGAGAAGCCGTCAAGCGCATCAGCGACGAGGGACTGGTCAAGATCCTGGCACAGACAGGCACCTATGTCGCGCCGATCAGCCGCGCCGACCTGGAAGAGGCCTATGTCATCCGCCGGGCGCTGGAGATGGAAAGCGCCAGGCGCGCGGCGGTGAAGCTCACGCCGGCAGCCGCCGAACTGCTGGAGGACAATATGGCGGCGCACAAGCTTGCAATATCGCGCGGCCGCTACGCTACCGCGATCCAGCTCGACGACGTCTTTCACCGCACCATCGCCGAGATCTGCGGCCTGCCGATGATCTGGCGGGCCGTCGACATCTCCAAGGCGCAGATGGACCGCGGCCGCTATCTCGCCATTCCCAAACCCGGCTATGGCGAACAGACGATCGAGCAGCACGAAGCCATTCTCGACGCGCTGAAGCGACATGATGCCGAGGGCGCCGCGCAGGCAATGGAACACCATCTGGAGACGTCGTTTCGCAACACGCTCGAAGTCGCCGCCGAGCTTCTCGGCTGACGCTCGTCCTCGATCGCAAGCGGACATGACCAGCACATGCGACGAATGGTATCGGCCTGAAGGCCGAGGCGATCGCGCAAATACAAGCGTCCATGCCGAAGTCTGGCCGGAAGTGCTCGCCGTCGTCAGCCGCGCCAACATCCGCTGCTGTCAATCGTCCTGCGCGAGCCGGAAAGCCTTCTCTTCGCCTGTTGGGAGTATCACGGCGATGATTTCGCCCGGGATACCGCGGGGATGGGCCAATCGGCGGCCATGCGCTCAAGCCGCCGCACGGGCGTACGTTTCCGGCGGCATGGCGAAGGAACCGAAGCTTGTGATCCAATCGCCTCCCGCGGAGAGACACCGTTGTGCGCCGGCGCACCGCCACAAGTGTTTGCCAGTGGGGCCTCCAAGGCCTATGCTGCCGCATCGGCCGCCAGTCATTCGGATGCCGCCGACAGTGAGAGGGTATTTGCTCTTGCCCGGAACGGGGAAAGAGCATGTCCCAATCCCAGATACGCAATTATGTTTTGAGAACCTTGGCGCCTGAGGATTTTGCGACGATCCTGCCGTCGATACGTGAGGTCGAACTGGGCCTCAAAAGCCCGCTGGAAACCGCTTATCAGCCGATCCAGCACGTGTATTTCCCCGAGACAGGTATCGCGTCGGTCGTCGCCACCATGTTCGGAAGGCGCCAGGGCGAGGTTGGCATTGTCGGCCACGATGGCATGACCGGGGTTACGGTCGTTCTCGGCCAGGACCGGTCTCCCAACGACACCTATATCCAGGTCGCCGGCAATGGCTGGTGCCTGCCGGTTGAAAGCCTTCGCGCGCTTCTTGCGAGCAGCCAGAGCTTTCGCGAGTCCCTGCTTCGCTATGCCAACGCATTCCTTGTCCAGGCAACCCGAACAGCGGTGGTCAACGGCCACTCGAAGATAGAGGAGCGATTGGCCCGCTGGTTGCTCATGGTTCATGACCGCTGTGAAGGAAACAAGATCTACCTGACGCACGAGTTTCTGGCGACCATGCTCGGCGCGCGGAGGCCGGGCGTTACCACGGCCCTGCAAATGCTTGAATATCGGGGACTGGTTCACGCCAAGCGCGGCGAGATTACGATTGTCGACCGCGTCGGCCTGATAAAACTCACACACGGAGCCTATGGCGAGGAGGAACAGCGCCAGTTCGCCGGTCGCCTGCCTGATTTGTCCGCAATCGGACATACACTTGCAGATCGCTGAATGTTGTCCGTAAATCGCGTTGGCTCCGGCTCAGGGAGGAACTCTGGATGACCAATACGTTCCACACCATCACGGTTGAAAAGGCGGCCGAGGCCTACGTGCTTTCCAGAGGCAGGGCGCGGTTCCTGTCCATTGCCCAGGCGATCCGAGCCATCCGAACACTGATGCCGGCGTGCAAGGCCACGGACAGAGAGTTGGAAGACCTGCTCGCGGCTGCATGCATCGTTCACGACGTGCCCGTCGCCTTCGACGCGACACCAGCCGATAGCGCAGTATCGCGGCTCCATTCATAGGCCGCAGATGCCCGCACTTGCGCAGACGACGGCTCCAGTGGACATTCGCCAAGAGGTTGTCCGCTACCTGATCGACAATGTCGACAAACCGAGCGTCTCGGTATTCGAGGTTATTCATGCCGTGAGGAAGAGGTTTCCGCTGTGTGAGCTCACGGATTGGGAACTTGGCGACCACATAGCACGAAGTGCGATCGACGCGGGGTTTGCTGTCGAGTTCGGCGCGGACGCTGCCTGATGGCGCAAGCTTAGCCGCCGCAATTTGCTGAATGGGAGCCCCATCGGGAGCGCGCAACCGAAACGGACAGACGTTGCCGCGAAGCCGGAGACATCACGCCGGACGAGGGATGAAATTCTCCGCAACGTGCGCCACCACCGTGGACCACATTTCCGTGTAAGAGCTTGAGATCAGAGGGTTTTCCTGAAGACCCTGGAAGGGACTGGTGGAGCCAATCGGAATCGAACCGACGACCTCTTGAATGCCATTCAAGCGCTCTCCCAACTGAGCTATGGCCCCACATCCGGCAGTCAACCGGCACCGTTTCCGGTGAAGAGATCCGGCGCGGGTTGGAACACCGCGCCGTTAGTGCAGGCGGCTTCTAACCCCGCCTTTCGTCAATATCAAGCCTTCATAGACGGCTTTTTGTTCACAGGCTGAGAAAGCGTGCAAACACCTGCATCGCTGGCCGATCAGACCTCGTCGTCGTCGTCGCCGACGCCGATCATGTCGGCAACGTCGTCGTCCTCTTCCTCTTCGTCGGCAAGGAATGTGTCATCCTCGTCGTCGCCCAGATCGACATCCTCGTCATCGCCGAGATCCGGCAGATCGTCGCCCTTGACGTCATCGTCGGCCTCTTCGAGAGAGACGACTTCGACGCCTTCCTCGTCCTCGGCGTCCACTTCCTTCTCGGCCACTTCCTCTTCCTCCTCGAGGGCGGCGACCTTGCCTTCCTCGAAATAGGAACGCGGATAGGTCTTGCCTGTATAGGGCGAGACGATCGGGTCCTTGTTCAGGTCGTAGAATTTTCGGCCCGTTTCAGGGTCGATACGTTTTGTGCCAAGTTCGGTTTTTGCCACGGCAAGCCTCGTGAATAAAAGAGTGGTCCCCTTAACCACAGTTTGCGGCGCTGTCAAAGCCAAAAGCCGGCGTCACAAAACCATGCATTGAAAGGCCTCGCGCCAAGTGACGCCCATGGGGATGACCATTCCGCCCCGCCGTGATACGAGACCGCCGCAACAAATGAAAAGCGCCGGCACGCCGGCATTCCGTCCAGGGAAATTCCATGTCTCACGCCGTCGCTGCCAAGCCGGCCACCGCCCGCAAATCATCCGCCCTTTCCGGCACCGCACGCGTGCCGGGCGACAAGTCGATCTCGCATCGCTCCTTCATGTTCGGAGGCCTCGCCTCCGGCGAAACCCGCATCACCGGCCTGCTGGAAGGCGAGGACGTGATGCGCACCGGCGCGGCCATGAGGGCGATGGGCGCGCATATAGAAAAGCGCGGCACCGAATGGGTGATCCGGGGCACTGGCAACGGCGCGCTGCTGCAGCCGGAAGGGCCGCTCGATTTCGGCAATGCCGGCACCGGCTCGCGACTGACCATGGGCCTCGTCGGCACTTACGACATGGAAACGACCTTCATCGGCGACGCCTCGCTGTCGGGCCGGCCGATGGGCCGCGTGCTCGAGCCGTTGCGCCAGATGGGCGTGCAGGTGCTGAAGGCGACACCGGGCGACCGCATGCCGATCACGCTGCACGGGCCGAAGCACGCCGCCCCCATCACCTACCGCGTGCCGATGGCCTCGGCGCAGGTTAAGTCGGCGGTGCTGCTCGCCGGCCTCAACACACCGGGTATCACCACCGTCATCGAACCGGTGATGACGCGCGACCATACTGAAAAGATGCTGAAGGGATTTGGCGCCAACCTGTCGGTCGAGACCGACGAACGCGGCGTGCGCCACATCTTCATCGAAGGCCAGGGCAAGCTGACCGGCCAGACGATCGCCGTGCCTGGCGACCCGTCCTCGGCCGGCTTCCCGCTTGTGGCCGCGCTCATCGTGCCGGGCTCCGACATCGTGATCGAGAACGTGCTGATGAACCCGACCCGCACCGGGCTGCTTCTGACGCTGCAGGAGATGGGTGGCAAGATCGACATCCTCAACCCGCGCAATGCGGGCGGCGAGGATGTCGCCGACCTGCGCGTGCGTTACTCGGAATTGAAGGGCGTCACCGTGCCGCCCGAGCGGGCACCGTCGATGATCGACGAGTATCCGGTGCTGGCCGTTGCCGCGAGCTTCGCCGAGGGCGAGACGTTGATGCAGGGGCTGGAAGAACTGCGGGTAAAGGAATCCGACCGGCTGTCGGCCGTCGCCAACGGTCTGAAACTCAACGGCGTCGAATGCACCGAGGGCGAAGCTTCGCTCGCCGTGCGCGGCAGACCGGGCGGCAGGGGGTTGGGTGGCCATCCCAACGGCAAGGATACGACCGTGCAGACCCATCTCGATCACCGCATCGCCATGAGCTTTCTGGTGATGGGACTGGCGACGGACAAGCCTGTCACCATCGACGATGCCAATATGATTGCAACGAGCTTTCCGGAGTTCATGGGGCTGATGAAGGGGCTAGGCGCGGAGATCGGGTGACAGTGGCAATCGCAAACCTTGGAGATTGGCCGGCGACATCCCGTGCTTCGTCATCCTGGGGCGAAGCAAGGAGCGCAGCGACGCGGCGCAGACCCCAGGATCCATGCCATGACCTCAGGGCGCCGCAACGGTGCAAAGTTCTGATCCACAGCGTTCTTTGGCTGAAGTCACGGCATGGATCCCAGGGTCTTCGCTCCGCTTCGCGTTCGCTACGCCCTAGGATGACGAAGTCGCGGGGGCCTGTTTCCATGCGTAAGGCGTCTGCATGCCAATGACACAAATCTTCACCATCGCCATCGACGGACCAGCCGGCGCCGGCAAGGGCACGCTCGCCCGGCGGCTGGCCGACCACTACCGGCTGAACCTGCTCGACACCGGCCTGACCTATCGCGCCGTCGCCCATGCGCTGCTGCGGGTCGGCCTGCCGCTCGACAATGTCTCGGCGGCGGAAACCGCGGCGCGCCAGGTCGATCTGGCAAAGCTCGACCGTGCGGTGCTGTCGGCGCATGCGGTCGGCGAGGCGGCCTCGAAGGTCGCGGTTTTCCCGACCGTGCGGCGCATCCTGGTCGAAAAGCAGCGCGAATTCGCCAAGACGCCGCCGGGCGCGGTGCTCGACGGCCGCGACATCGGCACCGTGGTGTGCCCCGACGCCGACATCAAACTTTATGTGACGGCGAGTGCCGAGGTGCGGGCACAGCGCCGGCTGGCCGAGATCGAAAGCATCGGCGGCACCGCCAATTTCGCCGAGATCCTCGCCGACATCCAACGCCGTGACGAGCGCGACATGGGCCGCGCCGACTCGCCATTGAAGCCGGCAGCAGACGCGCACTTGCTTGATACCAGCGAAATGGCTATAGAAGCCGCGTTTCTCGCGGCCATGTCTGTTATAGACGACGTGCTGGCCAAGAGGGACAAGGCCTGATCCGGGTTTTCTCCCGTGTTTCCGTTGCCGGAAGCAAAGAAAATACCCATATCGGGTACGAACCAGCCTGCCAGCATTCTTCATGCGCCGGAATTGCCGCTTGAAAGCGGCCCAGGGCTTTTGAGCCCGGAACGCCGGCAGGCCAACGCAACGCTAACCCACGGCGCCCGTCCCGCTCGATATACGGGACACTCCAGGAGAAACAATGTCAGCTGCAAACCCCACTCGCGACGATTTCGCGAGCCTGCTCGAAGAATCATTCACCACCGGCCACTCCGGCGAAGGTCAGGTCGTCAAGGGCACGATCACCGCGATCGAAAAGGACATGGCCATCATCGACGTCGGCCTCAAGGTCGAAGGCCGCGTTCCGCTGAAGGAATTCGGCGTCAAGGGCAAGGACACCACCCTCAAAGTCGGTGACACCGTCGAAGTCTATGTCGAGCGCATCGAGAACGCGCTTGGCGAAGCGATGCTGTCGCGTGAGAAGGCCCGCCGCGAAGAGAGCTGGGTCCGTCTCGAAGAGAAGTTCACCAAGGGCGAGCGCGTCGAAGGCGTCATCTTCAACCAGGTCAAGGGCGGCTTCACCGTCGACCTCGACGGCGCCGTGGCCTTCCTGCCGCGCAGCCAGGTCGATATCCGCCCGATCCGCGACGTCTCCCCGCTGATGCACAACCCGCAGCCCTTCGAGATCCTGAAGATGGATCGCCGTCGCGGCAACATCGTGGTGTCGCGCCGTACCGTGCTCGAGGAAAGCCGCGCCGAACAGCGTTCGGAAATTGTGCAGAACCTCGAAGAAGGCCAGGTTGTCGAAGGCGTCGTCAAGAACATCACCGATTACGGTGCGTTCGTCGACCTCGGCGGCATCGACGGCCTGCTGCATGTCACCGACATGGCATGGCGCCGCGTCAACCATCCGACCGAAATCCTCAACATCGGTCAGACGGTCAAGGTGCAGATCATCCGCATCAACCAGGAAACCCACCGCATCTCGCTCGGCATGAAGCAGCTCGAGAGCGATCCGTGGTCCGAGATCGGCACCAAGTTCCCGATCGGCAAGAAGATCAAGGGCACCGTCACCAACATCACCGACTACGGCGCGTTCGTCGAGCTGGAGCCGGGCATCGAGGGCCTCATCCACGTTTCGGAAATGTCGTGGACCAAGAAGAACGTGCATCCCGGCAAGATCCTGTCGACGACCCAGGAAGTCGACGTGGTGGTGCTCGAGGTCGATCCGGCCAAGCGCCGCATCTCGCTCGGCCTCAAGCAGACGCTCGAGAATCCGTGGGAAGCCTTCGCGCGCAACCATCCGGTCGGCAGCCAGGTCGAGGGCGAGGTCAAGAACAAGACCGAGTTCGGCCTGTTCATTGGCCTGGAAGGCGACGTGGACGGCATGGTGCACCTCTCCGACCTCGACTGGACCCGTCCGGGCGAGCAGGTCATCGAAGAGTACAATCGCGGCGACATGGTCAAGGCGCAGGTGCTCGACGTCGATATCGACAAGGAGCGCATCTCGCTCGGCATCAAGCAGCTGGCCCGCGACACGGTCGGCGAAGCGGCGACTTCGGGCGAACTGCGCAAGAACGCCGTCGTCACCTGCGAAGTCATCGGCGTCAAGGATGGCGGCCTGGAAGTGCGGCTGGTCGACAGCGGCATCGAGACCTTCATCAAGCGCTCGGACCTCAGCCGCGACCGCGACGAGCAGCGCCCCGAGCGCTTCACCGTCGGCCAGAAGGTCGATGCCCGCGTCATCGCATTCGACAAGAAGACCCGCAAGCTGCAGGTCTCGATCAAGGCGCTGGAAATCGCCGAGGAGAAGGAAGCGGTCGCCCAGTACGGCTCGACCGACTCCGGCGCTTCGCTGGGTGATATCCTGGGTGCCGCGCTGAAGAAGCAGGGCAACTAAGGCCTTCGCGAAGCGAAGTCCTTCGCTTAGTCCAGAATGACAAAACCCCGCCGGAGCGATCCGGCGGGGTTTTTCTTTGGCAAAAACCGGTTCGGCCGACGCGGAGCTACGCCCGGCCGTAGAGCGGCACCAACGTTCCGCTCATCGCCTGGTTGGCCGGAGAGGCGAGGTAGGCGATAGCTTCAGCGGCCGCTTCGAGGCTGACCCATTTGGTGAAATCGGCATCCGGCATGTCGGCACGGTTTGCCGGTGTGTCGAGCGTCGAGGGCGCCACGGCATTGACCAGTATGCCCTTGTGCTTCAATTCCTCGGCCATCGCCACGGTCATCGCGGCAACCGCCGCCTTGCTGGCGGTGTAGGCGACCATGCCCGCGCCCCGGCGAGGCTCCAATGCCGCCCGCGCGGCGACATTGACGATGCGGCCGGCCATGCCTGACGCCAGCATCGAACGCACCGCCGCCCGGCTGCACAGGAAGGTGGTGCGAGCATTGGTGTCCATCATCTCGGCGAAGGAGGCGGATTCGATCTTTTCCACCGGCGCCATCGCGAAGCCGCCCGCCAGATGGACAGATGCCCACAGGGCCGGCACCTGGCTGTAGAACGCCTCGACCTTGGCGGAATCCGAGAGGTCGACATTGTGCGCCAGCTTGACGTTATGATGCGTGGTGAAGGGGAAGTGCGAAGGCGCCGCGGCATGCGCGTTCGGCACGTGGCAGATCGCGCCCTGCTCCAGCAGCCTGCCAACCACCGCGCCACCAAGCGCGCCGGTTCCACCGGTTACAACGATATGCCTGCCTTCAAGTGTTTCCGTCATCCTGGACCGCTCCTGTCATTTTCTTGTAATTATGTCGCTTGTTTTGCCGCGCCGACGCGAAGCGTCGCGCCTTTCGGGCGATCACTCAATTGATATCTCGACATGGCAGCCGTCGCGTCTTTGCATGCGTCAGGACGCCGGCCAGCCCGAAACGATCGCGTCCCACAGCAGATGCTCACCGACGGCTGGGCGCTGCTCGTGATGCGTGAGCTTGTGCAGCCAGAAACCATCGAAAAGCCTGCGATGGCTGGCCTCCTCGAACGGCTCGAAGAGCCGCCATTGCAATTCGTGCGGCCGGTCCGCGCCGATTTGCGGCATGCGCAGGAAGTCGCGCCGCAACGGGCGGTGCAGCAGGAGCGAGGCCTCGAAGTGGTACGGGAACATGAAGTAGTCGTGCAGGGCGTCGTACTTCCGCCAGTAGTCGGCGAGGCCGTGCAGCACCGTCTCGACCAGCGGGTGCCCCTTGCGGGCATGAATGAACCAGGTTTCCACAAGCCGCGGATAGCGATTGGTCTCGCGCAGAATGTAGAAATCCTCGCGCTCGATTTCGGGCGGCACCGGCTGCCGGAGCAGGATGGTGGCATCGAGCCATGTTCCTCCGTGCCGGGAGAGCAGGCTCAGGCGAATGAAATTGGAGAAATGCTGGCTGTTCATCAGCCCGCGCCGCCGCTTGTCCCAGACATGGCCGGGCAAATCGATATGGGCCTCCACGGTCTTGTCGTCGAGCACGACAAGGTCGCGCGAACCCTTGTGGCGCGCGACCGAGCGCAGGCATGCCCTGACCAGGGGCGGGGCATGGTCGGCGCCTTGCGCCCAGTATTGCCAGATCGGACCGAGGCCGCCCGTCGGCGTGCTGGCGGAGGACCAATGCGAATGGTCGACCGCCACACGCCGGGCGCGCCGCTTCTTCTTTCGCGCGAGCGTCATGCAAAGCTTCGCCGCGGTCTTCCTCACGGGCCAAGGCAGCTCGGGCGAGGATGCCGCCCAACGCAATGGTGCGAGATGAGGAAATGTCAGCGGATCGCGAAAGGACGCCTGTTCCTTGAAAAATGACATGGCCGGCCGATGGTTGAGACACGCCTTTAGAGCGGTTCAGCGTTTGTTAGAATCGCTGACCCGCTCCAGCTCTCTGTTTCTACGCTGACGCAGGCAATACTCAGTCGACCGAGATTTCGATGACGCGCGGCAGTCCCGTTGCCCGGGCGTGCTTCAGCGCCTGCGGCAAGGCGTCGATATTTCCCAGCCGTTCGGCACCGATGCCATAGGCCTCGGCCAGCTTGCAGAAATCCGGCGGCGCCGGCGACACGCCGACGGGTTCCACGCCGACATCGAGCATCGAGGTCTCGATCTCGCGATAACCTCTGTTGTTCCAGACCACGAAGATGACCGGCGCCTGGGCGTCGAGCGCCGCACCAAGTTCCGGCAGCGTGAACTGGAACCCGCCGTCGCCAGTCAGGCAGATAATTGGTGCATCGGGCATGGCAAGGGCTGCGCCGATCGCGGCCGGTGGGCCATAACCAAGCGCGCCGAAGCCGGTGGCGGCGTTGAACCAGCCGCCCGGGCGATCGTGATCGTAGTACAGGTTGGCGGCATAGATCGGCTGCGTCGAGTCGCCGACGACGATCGCGCCCGGCAAGGCGTCACGGATCATTTCCACGGCATGCACCTGCGCCACATAGGCGGGGCTCAGCTCGGCAAAAGCCGCCTTCCGTGCCTCGGCTGCGCGCCCCTCGCCGTCTGGCGCGGCAGTATGAGCGGCGCCGATCGCGGTGAGCAGGGCCTCGATCGCCTCGGCACAATCGGCCTGGATGGCGACCGTCACCGGACGGCGCGCAAGCTGGTCGGCGCCGATGTCGATGCGGATCAGATTGGAAGGCAGCACAAAGCCGCCATCGCCATAGCCGTCATAATCGGTCGGGCCGAACTCCGTGCCGGCGGCAATCACCAGATCGGCCTCGGCCATCAGTGCACGAACCGCCTTCAGGCTGGGACTTGCCGGCACGCAGAGCGGATGGCGGTGCAGCAGGCCACGCGCATTCGTGGTCTCCACCACCGGCGCGCCCAGTCTTTCGGCCAGGCGTTGCAGCGCCGCCTCGGCCCGCTTGGCGCCGCCGCCGGCCAGGATCAGCGGGCGGCGCGCGGCGGCGATGAGTTTGGCCGCGCTGGCAATTGCCTCGCCGTCCGGAGCAGGCGGCGCCGCATTGCTCAGCAGTGCCGCGATGTCGTCCGCCGGCTTGACCATGACATCGGTCGGAATCTCGATATGCACCGGACCTGGTCGCGACGATGAAAACAGGGCGAAGGCCTGGGCCAACGCGCCCGGCAATTCGCTGGCCTCGGTGACGCGCTGCGACAAAAGCGCCACCTTCTCCATCATGCCGCGCTGATCTGGCAGTTCGTGCAGGAAGCCAAGCCCCTTGCCCAGCGTCGGCATGGCGTTGACACCCGAGATGACCAGCATCGGCACCGAATCGGCGCGCGCCTGGCCCATGGCGGTAAGGGTGTTGGTCAAGCCCGGGCCGGTGATGACGAAGGCGACACCCGGCCTGCCGCTGGCGCGGGCATAGCCGTCGGCCATGAAGCCGGCGCCCTGTTCGTGGCGCGGCGTGACATGGCGGATTTTCGAGCGCGCCAGCCCACGGTAGAGCTCGACCGTGTGGACGCCTGGAATGCCGAAGACCGTGTCGACGCCATGGGCTTCAAGCAGCGTGATGAGGGCTTCGCCGAGTGTGGTCATTGGTTTTCTCCCCTTTCCGGCGCGAGGCCGAGCTCGGCCTCGATAGATTTGATGCCAATCGTCGCCAATTCGCCAGGCGAGAACATTTCGCCAGCCAGGCAGCCTTCCACCCAGAGCCCGTCGATGATCGCGTTAATCGCAATGGCGTGATGGCGCAGTTGGCTTGCGTCCGGCTCGCGCTGTTCGGCGGCGAGCACCTCGGCCACGACGGCTTCCACCTCGTTGCGAAAGCCAAGGTAACCTTCGCGGTGGGCGCGAGCCAGGCTCGGGTCCGAGCCGGCGCGGCCGATGAAGGTTGCCCAGAGCGAAAACACCCGCGCATCGATGATTGGCGCATTGAGGTTGGCTGTGACGAAAGCCGCAAGGCGTTTGCGCGGCGAGGCATCTTCCATGACCAACGCCGCTTTCGCCTGCTCGGTCATGCGGCCCATCAGCGCTGCATAGGCTTCCTGCAGCAATTCTTCCTTACCGGGGAAATAGTGCCGGATCAGCCCGGCGGTGACGCCGGCGCGCAATGCGATGGTGCGCAAGGTGGCGCCCTCCAAGCCGTGTTCCGCCACGCTATTCAGGGTCGCTTCGATCAAATCCTGCCGCCGTCGCTCCTCGCCCTCGCGACGGAACTTGCGGCGGGACGGCGCATTCATTGGCGCAGGATCGGCCGCGTCAGGCATGTCGGCCCGCCTTCGCAGGCGATGCAGAGTGCATCCGCCTCGAAGATTTCTACGGTGCAGCCGGCTGCCTCCATGGCGGCTTTGGTCTTGGGAAAGCCTGCAACAGCAATGACCTTGTGCGGGCTGGTCGGCAGCACGTTCAGGCTGAGGCCGTTGGAGGCGGCAAACTCTCCGGCATCACCCTCGACCAGCCGGATGCCGCGCGCCTTCAGCATTTGATAGAAGGCGGCCGGCAAAAGCGGTGAATAGACCAGTGCGAGGTCGTCGGCCAGCGGGCTGATCACCGACATCAGATGCAGGCACGCCTCTTCCCCTTGCCACAGCGGCAGGTCAAAGCCGTAGACTGAAATGCCCAGCGGCGTCAGCAGGTTGGAAACCTGCTGGATGCCTTCCTGGTTGGAGCGGACACCGCGCCCGATCGCCAGCGTGCGGGCATCCACCCATACACAATCACCGCCTTCGACCTGGCCGGGAGCCTCGACGCGGCCGAGGATCGGAATGCCCAGTCTTCCGTAGGTTTCCTCATGCAGCGAGGGCTCGCTGGCGCGCAAGGGCTTGCCCATGGACAGAATAAGCGCGCCGCGGTCGGTCATCAGCGATGGGTCGTGCGTGAACACCGAATCCGAAAGGCCATCGGCCTTGTCCTCGATCCATTCGATTTCAGCGCCGGAAGCCGCCACCAGTTCAGCAAGGACGGCGTGCTGCAATGCCGCTTTCGCCGGATTGAATCCCGGGCCATAGTGCCAAGCAGCCCCGTCGGCGTTGCGCATGGCGTTGGCCGCCGACCGCATCAGAACGCGTCGCAGCGGCGCCGCCATGGACTGTGATCCGAAAGCGTTCATCGAAGCCCTTTTTAGCTGAAAAAAATCGAGAAAATTTCATGGAGCGCTATTTATACACTTGCACAACAAGCTCGCAAGTGCCGTAATGAGCGGGATTGACGGGCTCGCGCTGTTGGGTCCATGCTGAGGTCGAGAGCGGGGCAGTACAGCGTATGTTGATTAGCCGGATAGACGTTCGACAAATTGTCGTCGACCAGATGAAGGTCACCCGGTGAGCGCGGTGAGAGCTGCCGCAATCTCATCCGGCGAGGTGCTTGATGGCGCCGCTGAAGCTATCCATGTCGAGAACCTGCACAAGAAGTTCGGTGAACTGCATGTGCTGAAGGGCGTGTCGCTGTCGGCACGCGACGGCGAGGTGATCGCCATCATCGGCGGTTCCGGCTCGGGCAAATCGACGCTGCTGCGCTGCATCAACTGCCTGGAAAACCCGACCAGCGGCATCATTCGCGTCAATGGCGAGGAAATCAAGCTGAAGGCGGACAGCCACGGCCACACCGTTCCGGCCGACCGCAAGCAGATCGAGCGCATCCGCTCCAAGCTCGGCATGGTGTTCCAGAACTTCAATCTGTGGAGCCACATGACGCTGATCGAGAACGTCATCGAGGTTCCGGTGCATGTGCTGGGGGTCAAGCGAGACGAAGCGATCTCACAGGCCGAAAAACTGCTGGCGCGCGTCGGGCTCGCCGAAAAGCGCGACGTCTATCCGGCCTATCTGTCGGGCGGCCAGCAGCAGCGCGCCGCGATCGCGCGCGCGCTCGCCATCAATCCACGCGTCATGCTGTTCGACGAGCCGACCTCGGCGCTCGACCCCGAACTGGTCGGCGAGGTGCTGAAGGTGATCGGCGACCTGGCGCGCGAAGGCCGCACCATGGTGCTGGTCACCCACGAGATGAAGTTCGCCCGCGAGGTCGCGACCCATGTCGTCTACCTCTACAACGGGCTGGTCGAGGAAGAAGGCCCGCCGGAGCAGATCTTCGGCGCGCCGAAATCCGAAAGGCTCAAGCAGTTCATCCGCAACATCGGCTAGGAAAAGCCGGGACGGAAGAAAACCGGGAACCAACAACAAACTGGGAGTTGTGAAAATGAAGACTGTTCTGAAGACATTCGCCGCGGCGCTGCTGCTCGGCGTCGCCGCCATGGGCGTGGCCAAGGCCGATCCGGTCAAGATCGGCGTCGCCGCAGAGCCCTATCCGCCCTTCACCTCGCCGGATGCCTCGGGCAAATGGGTGGGCTGGGAGATCGACTTCATCGACGCCGTATGCGCCGAGGAGAAGCTTGACTGTGTCATCACGCCGGTCGCCTGGGACGGCATTATCCCGGCGCTGACCACCAAGAAGATCGACCTCATCGTCTCCTCGATGTCGATCACCGACGAACGCAAGAAGACGATCGACTTCTCGGACAAGTATTACAACACGCCGACGGCGATCATCGGGCCGAAGGACCAGAAATTCGGCGCCACGCCGGACGACCTCAAGGGCAAGGTGCTCGGCGTCCAGGTGTCGACCGTGCACGCCGTCTACGCCAAGAAGCACTTCGGCGGCACGGCTTCCGAGATCAAGGAATACCAGACCCAGGACGAAGCCAACAATGACCTTGCCGCGGGCCGCCTCGACGCGGTGCAGGCCGATTCCATCGCGCTCGGCGAATTCCTCAAATCCGACCAGGGCAAGGCCTGCTGCGACCTGAAGGGCATGGTGGCTCCGGACGATGAAGTGCTCGGACCGGGCGTCGGCGCCGGCGTGCGCAAGGAAGACACCGACCTGAAGGAAAAGATCAACGCCGGCATCAAGGCCATCCGCAGCAACGGCAAGTATGACGAAATCTCGAAAAAATATTTCAATTTCGACATTTACGGCGGCTCGCCACAGTCGAACTAAAGACCCTCGCACGGGCCGGAGGGCATGACCGAAGAGTCATGCCCTCCGCCCTTCTTTTCCCACGCATACCGTCGGCCGCTGGCGCCGACGGATAGAGCCAGCACTCCGGGGGCGAAGCTGATCGACGCGTTTCTTCCGGCCTCGGCGGCCGGTATCATCGAACTCCTCTCGCCCGCGCCCGTCGGCTGGGGCGGAACACTCATGCTCGGGCTGCTGCATTCGCTCGAGATCGCCGTCGGCGCCACTTGCGTTGGACTTTTGATCGGCATCTGTGGCGCGTATGGCAAGCTCTATGGCGGCCCGGTGGTGCGCGATCTGCTGGCCGTCTATACGACCATCGTGCGCGCCGTGCCCGAACTGGTGCTGATCCTGCTGCTCTACTACGCCGGCACCGACCTGATAAACCAGGTGCTGACGGCGATGGGCTATCAGCGGATAGACATCAGCGGACTGGTGGCCGGCATCGCCGTGCTCGGCTTCGTCCAGGGCGCCTATTCGACCGAGGTGATGCGCGGCGCCATCCTCGCCATTCCGCAGGGCCAGATCGAAGCCGCGCGCGCCTACGGCATGTCTCCCGGTCTTCTGCTGCGGCGCATCACATTGCCGGCGATGCTGCCTTTCGCCATACCCGGCCTTGCCAATCTGTGGCTGATCGCCACCAAAGACACCGCTCTGCTGGCCGTCGTCGGCTTCTTCGAGCTGACACTGGCGACGCGGCAGGCGGCGGGCGTGACCAAGGCCTATCTGATATTCTATCTCGCGGCAGGTGTGCTCTATCTGGCGGTATCGCTGTTCTCGAACCTGATGCTTGGCCGCCTCGAGGCCTGGTCGAGGCGTGGCATGCCTTCGGTCAAGGACGCGCGTTGATGGCCAGCGAAGCAACCGTCATCAACATGGTGGCGCGCACGTCGCTGTGGCTGCAGCCGCATCGCATCGTGCTGATCCTGGTCGCGCTGGGGCTGGTGCTGTCGGCTGTCTTCTTCATGCGCTGGGACTGGTTGCCGCAATACTATGAGATGGGCTTAATCGGCATCTGGCGCTCGCTGTGGATCCTGGCCGTTACCTGCGCGCTGGGCTTTCTGATCGCCGTACCGGTCGGGCTGGCGCAGGCCGCCGGTTCGTTCTGGTTCTCGGCACCCGCCAAGGTCTTCTGCACCATCATTCGTGGCACGCCGCTGCTTCTGCAATTGTGGCTGCTCTACTACGGATTGGGCTCGCTGTTTCCGCAATATCCGTGGATTCGCGAGTCCTGGATGTGGCCTTATCTCAGGCAGGCATGGCCTTATGGCGTGCTGGCGTTGACGCTGTCCTTTGCCGGTTACGAGGGCGAAGTGATGCGCGGTGCCTTTGCCGGGGTGCCCAAGGGCCAGTTGGAAGCCGCCCGCGCGTTCGGCATGAGCCGCTGGAAGATCTTCCGGCGCATCTGGCTGCCGCAGGCCTTCTACAGGGCGCTGCCGACTCTGACCGGCGAAACCGTGCTGCAGTTGAAGTCGACGCCGCTTGTTGCGACCATCAGCGTGATCGACATATTCGCCGTCTCGTCGAAGGTGCGGCAGGACACCTACCTCACCTATGAACCCTTGCTTCTCCTGGCGTTGATCTACATGACGATCACCGGCATCCTCGTCTTCACCTTCGGCAGGATCGAAGCGCGGATTCCGAACAAGATCGGCTAGGTTTTAGTGAATATTCAGTAGTCAGGAGTGGCAGCTGGCCACTCCTATCCTTATCACCACTGACTACTCACCACTCACCAGAGGCAACGACGATGCAACTCAGTCTCGACCAGGCAACAGGATTGTGCCGGATGGCGGCGCTCGGCGCCGGCGCCAACGAAGAAGCCGCGCAATCGCTCGCGGCGTCCATCGTCGCTGCCGAGGCGGAAGGACTTGCAAGCGTCGGCCTGACGCATTTCATCGATTATCTCGAAGCGATCGAGGCCGGCCGCATCGACGGCAATGCCGATCCGGTCATCACCAGGCCGGCGCTGGCCGTTTATCTCTCCGACGCGCGTGGCGGATTGGCGCATACGGGCTTCGACCGCACGATCGACGATCTTGCCAAGGCGGCACGACTGTTCGGTGTCGCTATCTTTTCGCAGAAGAACGCCTATACATGCGGCGCGCTCGGCTACTTCACCGGCCGGCTGGCCGCACAGGGACTGGTATCGTTCGCGGCCACCAACGGCCCGGCCGTGCTTGCTGGTTCCGGCTCGGTCAAACCGGTCTATTGCACCAATCCGATGTCGTTTGCCGCGCCCGCCGCCGATGGCGCGCCGCTGGTCATCGACCAGTCGTCGAGCGCCACCGCCTTCGTCAACATCCGCAAGGCGGCCGAAGACGGCAAGAAAATCCCTGAAGGCTGGGCGCTGGACGCCAGCGGTAACCCGACCACCGATCCGGCGGCCGCCATGAAGGGCGCCATGCTGGCCTTTGGCGGCCAGCGCGGCGCCAACATCGCGCTGATGGTCGAAGTGCTGGCGGCAGGCCTGTCGGGCGCCAACTGGTCGCTCGACGCGCCATGGTTCAGCGGCGGCCCGGACAGTCCCGGAACCGGCCTGTTCGTGCTTGCCGTCGAGCCGAAGCTGCTCGACCCGGATTTCGAACAGCGGATGAAGGGCCAGCTCGACCGTCTTCGCCGCCGCTACGGCGTGCATGTGCCGGGGCGGGCCCGGGCCGAAGCGGCCGAGAAGGCACAGGCACGCGGCATCACCGCGCCCAAGGCGGTGATACAGCGCATTTCCGAATTCGCCGAGCGCTACTCGGTCTGAAATCGACGAATTTCCGCGCCTCGGTGAACCTTCCTATCCGTTGTGACCACAGATGTCTGTCCGGGTCGGGTTTGCCCGGTCGGTGCCTACAGGTCGAATGTCTCCAGGGCTGGGGCCGGCGTGCTTGCTTCACGCCGTCTTGATGCCGTCTCAGGTCAGGCCGCCTCGTTGGACCCTGTTTTCGGCGCGAACGTCACCCGGAAAACCCCGCCGAGGCGGGGTTTTCTGCGTTCCTGGAATTGCTCGAAAGACAAGGGGGACAGCGACGACGCGTCGCCCTTTGCCTTTGGCGCAAAACGGACTATGAAACGGCTTCAGCCAAGCCATCTGGAAGTGCGCCGGAGCCCGCCATGACAGAAATCCTGCAGACCCCAAAGCTCGTCGTCGTCTTCGGCGGGTCAGGTTTTGTCGGCCGCCATGTCGTGCGGGCGCTGGCCAAGCGCGGCTATCGTATCCGGGTCGCCTGCCGGCGGCCCGATCTTGCCGGCCACCTGCAGCCGCTCGGCAATGTCGGCCAGATCCAGCCGGTGCAGGCCAATGTGCGCGTGCGCTGGTCGGTCGACCGCGCCGTGCAAGGTGCCGACCATGTCGTCAACCTCGTCGCCATCCTGCATGAAAGCGGCCGGCAGAAATTCTCCGCCGTGCATGAGTTCGGCGCCCGCGCCATTGCCGAGGCCGCGCGCTCCGTCGGCGCCGGGTTCACCCATATTTCGGCGCTTGGCGCCGATGCGAACTCCGAATCGAACTACGCGCGCACCAAGGCACTTGGCGAGAAGGCCGTGCTGGAGACGATCAACGACGCCGTGATCTTCCGGCCGTCGATCAATTTCGGGCCGGAAGACAGTTTCTTCAACCGCTTTGCCGGCATGGCGCGCTATTCGCCGGTGCTGCCGCTGATCGGCGGCGGCCGGACCAAGTTCCAGCCGGTCTATGTCGGCGACGTCGCCGAAGCGGTGGCGCGCTCGGTCGACGGCAAGGTCGATGGTGGCCATATCTACGAGCTTGGCGGCCCCAATGTGCTTACCTTCAAGGAATGCATGCAGGAGCTGCTCACCGTGATCGAGCGCAGACGCCTGCTGGTGCCCGTGCCGTGGTGGGTGGCCAACATCCAGGCTTCGATCCTCGGCCTCTTGCCTAATCCGCTGCTGACCAAGGACCAGGTGATGCAGTTGCGCGAGCACAACGTCGTTTCGGAAGCCGCGGCTAGGGCCAACCGGACATTGGTGGGGCTTGGCATCCAGCCGCAATCGATCGCGACGATCCTGCCGAGTTATCTCTGGCGCTTCCGCGCCGCCGGCCAGTTCCAGCAACGCAGGCCCGCCGTATAATTCCGGAGAGGTCCTACCTCTCAATGACAGCCTCTCAATGACGGCGAGGCGTGACCTGCATCGGCAGCCCGCCTTGCGGTTGCGTCGTCAGTTTCTGCACCGGCCAGGGCTTGGTCTCGGCCGTGGTATCGAAGCGGAAGCGTGACAAGAGGATGGCGAGCGCGATGATCGCCTCCTGCATGGCGAAACTGGCGCCGATGCAGACGCGCGGCCCGGCGCCAAACGGCAGATACTGGAAGCGATCGATCTTTTCACGGTTTCCCGGGTGGAAGCGCTCGGGCAGGAAGGCATCGGGCCGGTCCCAAAGCTTCCTGTGACGATGGACGACCCAGGGCATGACCAGCACGGCCGCACGTCTGGGGATGTAAAGATCCTTCCACATCTCCGGAACGATCGGCTCGCGGTTGATGGAGGGCGCCGGCGGATAGAGCCTGAGCGCCTCGTCGAAGGCGGCGCGTGTCAACGGCATGGCATCGAGCCACTTCGTCGGATCGGATTCGCGCGCCAGCACCTGGTCGATCTCCTGCTCGACCCGATCGCGCTCCCAAGGCGATTCGGCAAGGCAATAAAGCGTCCAGCCAAGCGCGCGCGCGGTCGTCTCATGGCCGGCGCCGATGAAGGTGATGATGTTGTCCTCGACTTCCGAGCGCGTCAGCCCCTCCGGGCCCTCGGCCTTGAGCAGCAGAGTCAGGAAATCCTGCGGCGCGGCATCGGGATCGCGCCTGACCTTCTCTTCGCGCATCTTGACCGTGTCGGTGACGATCTTGCGGAAATAGGCCATGGTCTTGCGGCCGCGGATGCGGGTCAGCCGGGGCAGCCAGTCGGGCGCGCGCAGCAGGTCGAGGGGGTCGACGCGTCCCATGGTCTCGAACAGGCGGTCGATCTCATTGGCAAAACTGCCCGGCTCTCCTGATATCTCGCCGGAGAACAGCGTCTCGGCCAGGATGTCATAGGTGAGCAGCGTCATGTCATGGGCGATATCGGACGTGCCGCCCGCTTCGTAGCGCGTGACGAACTCCAGCGTGCGCTTGAGCATCGGCTGAGCGAAGCCGAAGATGTGGCGTGGCGTGAACACGGGCGCCATCGCCTTGCGCGACCGCCTCCAGACCTCGCCCTCGGCGGTCAGCAGGCCATCACGCAGGATCGGCCGCAGGATCTTCTGGCGCACCGTGGCCATCCTGTAGTTCTTGGCATTGTCGACCAGCACGTGGCGGATGAGACCGGGATCGTTGGCAATGACCAGCGGTCCGCCGACGCCGTTCACCGAAATCCACGGTTCGTTGTAGGTCGGCTCGCCCCACAGTTCGAGCGGATTGCGGTAGACGATGCGGATCATCTCCAGCGTCGAAGGCGGCGACGTGCGCGGCTTCGGCGCGGGAGGAACGAAGGGGGCCGGCTGAGTGTCCATGAAAGGGCTCCGCTATCGCCGTTAATGTAGTGACTGGCAATCCGGGCGTCCATGTGACTGAACGGTGGACCGAACCACGACGGCAGGAGACGCGAAGGCAGACTGTCCATTCATCCGATCGTGACCATTCCGGCAACGGTCTGACCTTGTCCGCCTGAACGCTCTGCCGTAGGGACAGTCACCAACAGATACCACCAAGCTAAGGAGCCCGCCTTGAAGCACCAGTTGAACATCGTCATCGGCAGCACGCGACCCGGTCGCGCCGGCCCGGTTTTTGCCGAGTGGCTGGAGGCATTCGCGCGCGAGCATGGGAAATTCGCGCCGGTTCTGACCGACATTGCCGCGTTCAAATTGCCGGTGCTGGATGAGCCGCATCATCCGAGGCTTGGCAACTACCAGAACGACCACACCAAGGCCTGGTCGAAGGCGATCGACGCCGCCGACGCCTTTGTCTTCGTGGCGCCGGAATACAACTATTTCGCGGCACCCGCGATCGTCAACGCGATCGACTACCTGGCGCGTGAATGGAAATACAAGCCTGCCGCCATTTTCAGCTATGGCGGCGTCTCCGGCGGCCTGCGCGCGGCGCAGGCCCTGAAGCCGCTGCTGACGTCGGTGGGCATCATGCCCATCCCGGAAGGCGTCGCGCTGCCGATGTACCAGAAACTGCTTGATGAGAACGGCGCCTTCAACGCCAGCGAACAGGTGGCCGGCGGCACCAGGACGATGCTGGACGAGCTGCTGCGCTGGAGCGAGGCGTTGAAACCGATGCGCGCCGGCTGACCTGACGCTGGATCCCGACCGGGCCGGGCGGCGTGCGCCGCGCTACAAGTTCACGATCACGTTTCTCAGGGACCGTGTGGCCAGGCAAATAGAGCCCGGCGGGAGCCGGTCCGGCACGGCCGGCTCATCCCCGGGGAAATGCCCGCAAACCTTGGAAAAACCGCCTTTAGCGCCTATATCTAGGCTATATCAGACGCGCGATTCGGGGGGAGTTTTTCCCGTTGCATTAGCGGCCTCTAGACAACAGGTTTTCATGAGCGACCAGACTGAGAACGCCAACGGCGCTGCAGCCGAATATGGCGCCGATTCCATCAAGGTTTTGAAGGGCTTGGACGCCGTCCGCAAACGTCCCGGCATGTATATTGGCGACACCGACGACGGTTCGGGCCTGCACCACATGGTTTATGAGGTGGTGGACAACGCCATCGACGAGGCGCTGGCCGGCCATGCCGACCTGGTTTCGGTAACGCTCAATCCCGACGGTTCGGTCACCGTCATCGACAATGGCCGCGGCATTCCCACCGATATCCACCCCAGCGAGGGCATTTCGGCGGCCGAAGTGATCATGACACAGCTGCATGCCGGCGGTAAATTCGACCAGAACTCCTACAAGGTGTCGGGCGGCCTGCACGGCGTCGGCGTCTCGGTGGTCAACGCGTTGTCGGCCTGGCTGAAGCTCAGAATCCGCCGCAACGGCCAGATCTATGAGATGAGCTTCACACACGGCAATGCCGACGCGCCGCTGAAGGCGACCGGCAGCTACGAACAGGACAAGCGCCCTGGCACCAATGAGGGCCGCAGCGGCAGCGAGATTACGTTCTTTCCGTCGGCCGAGACCTTCACGATGGTCGAGTTCGACTTCGGCACGCTGGAGCATCGGCTGCGCGAGCTCGCCTTCCTCAATTCGGGCGTGCGCATCGTTCTGACCGACGCCCGCCATGCCGACATCGTGCGCCATGAGTTGCATTATGACGGAGGCCTCGAAGAGTTCGTCAAATATCTCGACCGGGTCAAGAAGCCGCTGATCGAGAAGCCGATCGCCATCAGGGCCGAACGCGACGGCATCACCGTCGAAGTGGCGATGTGGTGGAACGACAGCTACCACGAGAACGTGCTGGCTTTCACCAACAACATCCCGCAACGGGACGGCGGCACCCACCTGGCCGGGTTCCGGGGCGCGCTGACCCGTCAGATCACCGGTTATGGCGAATCCTCGGGCCTGACCAAGAAGGAAAAGGTCTCGCTGATCGGCGACGATTGCCGCGAAGGCCTGACGGCTGTGCTGTCGGTCAAGGTGCCCGATCCGAAATTCTCCTCGCAGACCAAGGACAAGCTGGTTTCCTCGGAAGTCCGCCCAGTGGTCGAAGGACTGGTCAACGAGGCGCTGGGCACCTGGCTGGAGGAGCATCCGACCGAAGGCAAGGTGGTGGTCGAGAAGGTGATCCAGGCCGCGGCGGCGCGCGAAGCCGCGCGCAAGGCCCGCGACATCACCCGCAAAACCTCGCTGGGCGTCACCTCCCTGCCCGGCAAGCTGGCCGACTGCCAGGAGCGCGACCCGGCAAAATCGGAAATCTTCATCGTCGAGGGTGACTCGGCCGGCGGCTCGGCCAAGGGCGGCCGCTCGCGCCAGAACCAGGCCATCCTGCCCCTGCGCGGCAAGATCCTCAACGTCGAGCGCGCGCGCTTCGATCGGATGCTGAGCTCCGACATGATCGGCACGCTGATCACCGCGCTCGGTACCTCGATCGGCAAGGACGAGTTCAACGCCGACAAGCTGCGCTACCACAAGATCATCCTGATGACCGACGCCGACGTCGACGGAGCCCATATCAGAACTTTGCTGCTCACCTTCTTCTTCCGGCAGATGCCGGAGCTGATCGAGCGCGGCCATCTCTACATCGCCCAACCGCCGCTCTACAAAGTGACGCGCGGCAAGAGCTCGCAATACATCAAGAATGAGAGCGCCTTCGAGGAATTCCTGATCGATTCAGGCCTGGAGGAGGCCTCGCTTACGCTCGGCTCGGCCGAGGTGCGGACCGGGCAGGATCTGCACGGTGCCGTCGACGACGCGCTGGCAGTGCGCCAGCTCATCAACGGCCTGCACACGCGCTACAACCGCAACGTCGTCGAGCAGGCGGCGATCGCCGGCGGCCTCAATCCCGAAATCTTCAATGACCTTGCCCGCGCCAACGCCATGGCGGAGCGGATCGCACAACGTCTCGACATCATCGCCGAGGACACGGAGCGCGGCTGGACCGGCCGCATGTCGACCTCCAATGAGGGCAGCGGCGGCTATGTGTTCGAACGCACGGTGCGCAGCGTCAAGGAATACGCCCATCTCGACATGGCGCTGATCAATTCGGCCGACGCCCGCCAGCTCGACCGCTACGCGCAGCGTCTCAGCGAAATCTATGGGACGCCGCCGGTGCTGCGCCGCAAGGATGTCGCCGAAACCGTTTCGGGGCCGCTGGCGCTGCTCAACGCGGTCTTTGCGACAGGCCGCAAGGGACTGACCATGCAACGCTACAAGGGTCTCGGCGAGATGAATGCCGAGCAGCTCTGGGAGACCACGCTGGACCCGAATGTGCGCTCGCTGCTGCAGGTCAAGGTCAGCGACGCGACGGACGCCGACAGCCTGTTCTCGCGCCTGATGGGCGACGAAGTCGAGCCTAGACGTGAATTCATCCAGGACAACGCGCTGTCGGTGGCCAATCTGGATATCTAGGATCTATCCTTGTCTTTTAAGATCGGCGCACCAGGTGCGCCGATCCTCTCTCGGACGCCAACCAAACATTTCATAAGCCACTGGAACGGAAGACCATCCGGGACATTGTGACACCATCGATCACGATTTCTCAGGAGGCATTCATGGGTCGCGGCATTCTGCTCTGGTTGCTTGGGGTTCCTATCCCGATCATCATCCTCATCATGCTGTTCGCGCGATAGGGGGCCGTCATGCAGTCCACCCTGTCGGCTGTCGATGTTCCCGTTTCAACCGAATCCTCCGCCTCGGCGATCGGCTGGGGTCCGATCATCGCCGGTGCTTTCGCGGCATCGACGTTGAGCTTCATGTTGATGCTGCTCGGCTCCGGGCTGGGGCTGACCATGGTTTCGCCTTGGTCTGGCTCAGGCGCCTCGATCACCACTTTCGCGGTCTCGAGCGCAATCTGGCTGGTCGTGGTGCAATGGCTGTCATCGGGTGTCGGCGGCTATCTCGCGGGACGGATGCGCACCAAATGGGTCGATATCCACACGGACGAGGTGTTCTTTCGTGACACCGCACACGGATTCCTGGCCTGGGCACTGGCAACGCTGCTCGTCGTCGGGGTGCTCGGCTCGGCGCTGACCTCGATACTGGGCTCGGGCGTGCAGGCAGCGTCAACGGTGGTATCGGGTGCCGCGATGGGTGCATCGGCCGGCGCCGCCGGCAATGCCGGCTCGGCATCCGCCGACAATGCGACCTCCTATTTCGTGGATTCGCTGTTCCGCCCGGCCGATCCGAGCAAGCTCGCCGCCACCAATCCGCAAAACGACGCGGCCGCCGCATCGCAGGCGTCGCGCATCCTGATCGCCAGCGCCGCGGCGGGCGAAATTTCGGCCGACGACAAAACCTACCTGTCGCAGCTGGTCGCGGCCCGCACCGGCCTGTCCGAGGCCGACGCCAAGGCAAGGGTCGATGCGATCCTGGCGAAGGCCCAGGACGCCAAGGTCAAGGCCAAGCAGGCGGCGGACACCGCCAGGAAGGCAAGTGCCACCTTCGCGCTTCTGGGAGCGTTGTCGCTGGTTGTCGGCGCCTTCATCGCCAGCGCTGCGGCGGCTTTGGGCGGCAGGCAGCGCGACGAAGAGGAAGCGGTTTTCCTGACCAGCCGCTGAGCATCCATTCTCAACCTAGACAAGAGAAAAGCCCGGCGTCGAGCCGGGCTTTTCTTGGATATGGTTGTGGCTCTCGCCGTTCGCCTGAGATCAGTGATCCATGGCCTTGACGATCTCTTCTGTCATCTTCTTGGCGTCGCCGAGCAGCATCATGGTGCCGTCCTTGTAGAACAGCGTGTTGTCGATGCCGGCATAGCCGGAGCCGAGCGAGCGCTTGACGAACAGACAGGTGCGCGCCTTGTCGACATCAAGGATCGGCATGCCGTAGATGGGCGACGACTTGTCGTCGCGCGCGGACGGGTTGGTGACGTCGTTGGCGCCGATGACATAGGCGACGTCAGCCTGCGCGAATTCGGAGTTGATATCCTCCAATTCGAACACCTCGTCGTAAGGCACGTTGGCCTCGGCGAGCAGCACGTTCATGTGGCCGGGCATGCGGCCGGCGACCGGGTGGATGGCGTATTTGACGTCGACGCCATTGGCCTTGAGCTTGTCGGCCATTTCACGCAGCGCGTGCTGCGCCTGTGCGACCGCCATGCCGTAGCCGGGCACGATGATCACCTTCTGCGCGTTCATCATCAGGTAGGCGGCGTCGTCGGCCGAACCCTGCTTGACCGTGCGCTCGATGCCGTCGTCAGCTGCCGCCGCCGTCTCGCCGCCGAAGCCGCCGAGGATGACCGAGATAAAGGACCGGTTCATGCCCTTGCACATGATGTAGGACAGGATCGCGCCGGACGAACCGACCAGCGCACCGGTGATGATCAGCGCCAGATTGCCCAGCGTAAAGCCGAGCGCCGCAGCGGCCCAGCCCGAGTAAGAATTCAGCATCGACACGACGACGGGCATGTCGGCGCCGCCGATCGGGATGATCAGCAGCACGCCCAGTACCAGCGAGGCGGCGACGATCAGCCAGAAGACCAGCTTCGATTCCGTGGTGACCAGAAGCACGATCAGCACGATCAGCGCTATGCCGAGTGCGGCGTTGATGAAATGGCGGCCGCCGATCATGATCGGCTTGCCGGACATGCGGCCATCGAGCTTGAGGAAGGCGATGACCGAGCCCGTGAAGGTGATGGCGCCGATAGCCACACCCAGGCTCATCTCGACCAGCGCCTGGGCATGGATATCGCCTGCCGTGCCGATGCCGAAGCTTTCCGGTGCATAGATCGCCGCGGCCGCCACCATGACGGCGGCGAGGCCGACGAGCGAGTGGAAGGCGGCGACCAGCTGCGGCATCGAGGTCATGGCGATGCGGCGCGCGGTAACGGCGCCGACACCGCCGCCGATGGCAAGGCCGAGCACGATGAGGCCAAAGCGGCCGGCGGAAGGGGTTGCCAGCGCCAGCGTGGTGGCGATGGCGATGCCCATGCCGATCATGCCGTAGAGGTTGCCCTGGCGGCTGGTGGTCGGGTGCGACAAGCCGCGCAGCGCCAGAATGAACAGGATGCCTGAGACCAGATAGAGGAAGGAAGCGAGATTGACGGTCACGTCACTTGTCCTTCTTCTTGTACATGGCCAGCATGCGCTGGGTGACGAGGAAGCCGCCGAAGATGTTGACCGAGACCAGCATCAGCGCGACGAAGCCGAAACCGGCGGCAACGCCGGAAGCGGCGATGCCGACAGCAAGCAGCGCGCCGACGACGATGACCGACGAGATGGCGTTGGTCACAGCCATCAGCGGCGTGTGCAGCGCCGGCGTCACCGACCAGACGACGTAGTAGCCGACGAAGATCGCCAGCACGAAGATGGCGAAGCGGAAGACGAAGGGGTCGATGGCGCCGCCGGAGAGTGCGTGCGCGGCATTACCCGCCGCATCGGCGCCGCCTGGAGCGTTTGCCAGGTTCTGCACCGCCAGTCGGACGGCAGCACTTGCCTGGTCGAGCTGGTCGAGGGCTTTTTGCAGGGTCTGATCCATCACGCTGTGCCTTTCGACTTGGGCGACTTGGACGCGGGCGACTTGGAAGCGGTGGTTTTCCCGGGTGCGGACTTTTTCGGCGATGCCGAAGCGTCGGCGACCACGGTCGTGGCGGGGATCGCGGCCGGCTCGACATAAGGCTGCTGGTCGGCCTTGGCGAAGGCCGGATGGACCACCTTGCCGCCGTCGGTCAGCATCGTTGCCTTGACCAGTTCATCGTCGCGTTTGATGGCGAGCGTCTTGCTCGTCTTGTCGACAAGCGTCTCGAGGAAGGCGAACAGGTTCCTGGCATAGAGCAGCGAGGCGGAGGCGGCGACGCGGCCGGGCACATTGAGGTGGCCGACGATCTTGACCCCGTTGGCCGTGGTCACCACCTTGCCGGCTTCGGCGCCCTCGACATTGCCGCCGCGCTCGACGGCGAGATCGACGAGCACCGAGCCCGGCTTCATCGAGGCGACCATCGCCGCCGACACCAGCTTCGGCGCCGGCCGGCCGGGGATAAGCGCGGTGGTGATGACGATGTCCTGCTTGGCGATGTGCTCGGCGGTGAGCGCGGCCTGCTTGGCCTGGTATTCCTTGGACATTTCCTTGGCATAGCCGCCGGCGGTTTCGGCGGCCTTGAACTCGTCGTCCTCGACGGCCAGGAATTTTGCGCCGAGCGATGCGACCTGTTCCTTGGCGGCGGGGCGCACGTCGGTGGCGGTGACGACCGCACCGAGGCGGCGCGCGGTGGCGATCGCCTGAAGGCCGGCGACGCCGACGCCCATGATGAAGACTTTCGCCGCCGGCACCGTGCCTGCCGCCGTCATCATCATCGGCAAGGCGCGATCATATTCCGAGGCGCCGTCGATCACCGCCTGGTAGCCGGCAAGATTGGCCTGCGAGGACAAAACGTCCATCGATTGCGCCCGGGTGATGCGCGGCATGAACTCCATCGAGAAGGCGGTGACGCCGGCCCTGGCCAGGGCGGCGACAGCGGCATCATTGCCGTAGGGATCCATGATGGCGATGACGGCGGAGCCGGATTTGTAGCTCTTCAGCTCGGCATCCGTCGGCCGGCGAACCTTCAGCACGACATCGGCCCTGGCGACATCCTCGGCCTTGCCGACGGCAGCCCCTGCCTTGGCAAACTCTTCGTCGGGGATGCGCGACCTGGTACCGGCGCCGGTTTCGACAATCACATCGAAGCCCAGCCCCGCCAGCCGTTTCACCGTATCGGGCGAGGCCGCGACACGCGGCTCGTTCGCATCGAGCTCACGAGGGATGAAAACCGTCTGTCCCACCGCATGATCCTTTCGGCTGGAACCTGTCTGCGCAAACTGTCGGCCGGAGCGTCCGGCGACGTCAAGGCAAGAGGGTTTTGGAAAGTCTACCGCAGAATGAAGGCGCCGACGGCCATGATCAGGATGAACAGGATGGTCGCCGAGAAGAAGCCGCCCGCGAAGAAGCCGAAAGCCATCGCGATGAGAAGGCCAAGGCAGAAAAGCGATCCGTATTTGGCCAGCATGAGAAAGCCCGCATAGGTACGGTCATGCTCGGCATAGTCCATCTTCGCGCCCAGCTCTACAGGACCGGTCGGCGTATGATCAGCCATAGGAATACCCCTTCGAAGACATCTTTCAGGCACATAGCGAAAAGCCGGGCGGAGAGCAATGGCGCTATTGCCGCATTGGGGCCGATAACTGCCTCAAGGGAAAGTTGAAGATTGCCGGCCGATCCCTTGCCTGGGCGCTCTGCCGTCACCGGCCGTCGGCATCATGTGTGAATCCCGTTGAACCAGCTGTGAGAATTTGGCGGTTTTTGAGGGCGTCGCGATGGATTATCGTCGCCGGATGAACACTCCCAGGTTGAAGCGCCATGATCACCCCCAGACAGACACTTGACTGGAACGGCGCGACCATCGCGTGGGGGACTGCCGGCTCTGGTCCTCCGATCGTGCTCATGCATGGTACGCCGTTCTCCTCGCATGTCTGGCATCGCGTCGCACCGGAACTGGCGCGCGACCATACGCTGTATTTCTATGATCTTCCCGGATATGGGCGATCCGAGAAACGGGAAGGCCAGGATGTTTCGCTGGGCATCCAGAACAAGGCGCTGACGGCGATGCTGGCCTTCTGGAGGCTCGACCGGCCCAAAATCGTCGCCCATGATTTCGGCGGCGCCACGGCGTTGCGCGCACATCTGATCGACGGCTGCGACTATGACAGATTGCTGCTGATCGATCCGGTGGCGGTGCGGCCTTGGGGCTCGTCCTTTGTCCAGCATGTCCGGCAGCATGAGGCTGCCTTCGCCGGAGCGCCGGACTACATACAGGTGGCGATCCTGAAAGCGTATGTTTTGGGCGCCGCGGCCAGGCCTTTGTCGGACCTTGACCTGGAACCCTACATCGCACCGTGGAGAGGCCCGATTGGCCAGCCGGCCTTCTATCGTCAGATCGCGCAGATGGACCAGCGCTTCACCGACGAGGTCGAACCGCTTTACCAGAACGTCCGCTGCCCGGTGAGCTTGCTGTGGGGAGAGGAAGACCACTGGATATCACCGGACAGCGGCGCGAAACTCGCGGCCATGCTGCCGGATTGCACCTTGACGCTTGTTCCAGGTTCCGGCCATCTCATGCAGGAAGACGCACCGGAGGCGATCATCGGCGCAGCCCTGCGCTTCTTCGCCGGCTGACAGCTTGCTTCAGCTGGCAAGGTGCGGGAAGAGCCCGAGCAGTCCAACGACGATCAGGTAGAGCGCGACGATGTAGTTCAACAGCCGTGGCATGATGAGGATCAGCACGCCGGCGATCAGCGAGATAAGCGGCGTGAGCGCGAGCTGGGAAATATGCATGTCCTGGTCCTTTCCTGAGGCGATGGCCACCAACTTGCGGTGGTGCCGCAACCTACAACGCTATCAGGCCTGGAAAGCTCCATCGTGATCCACGCTGGCCAAAAAGCGGCCCGGCCGAGCCGCCGGCATGCGGGAGGCAAGCGGCCTGAAGACCGCGTCAGGCGGCTTCGAAATACTTGGCGGTGGGCAAGATGGTGAGCGGCGCCAATTCGCCTCTCTTGGGACGTTGGAACAGCATGCGTTGCTCGAATGCCGTGGAGTTGAAGAATGGAAAGCGATCCAGCGTCGCCTGCATGTTCTCGGAGCATTTCGACTGGAACAGATGCACGGGCACGGTAAGTCCGGGATAATTTCGCGGAGGCACCGCCTGCTCCGACCGGAAGATGCGATGATAGAAGGCCGAATGCTCTTCCTTGATCGCCGTCAGGCAATAGGTCGGCTTGAAATGGCTGCAAGCAACCACCGCCAGCCTGAGGGTGACATACGGCAGCACGCGCAGACTGCTGGACCACTCGAGATCGGCAGCGAACCGGCTCGGGTCGACGAAAGTCTCGCCAGCCGCCAGGCGCCGCGCCAGCACATCGCCGAAGACATCGGTGCTGGGTGAGACAGGACATCTTGCGCTGGCGTAGTGGATTCTGATGGTGCTGACGAGTGCGCCATCGAAGAAAACGCCAAAGCGATAGGAATTGGGCAGGTCGTCGAAGTCGTCTTTCACCATGCGGGAGGCATCCGGCTTCACCATGCCGGCGTGAATATAGGAGTTGTAGCGAAGCCTGTAGATCGCCTCAAGATCCTCGGCGCCATCGCAAAGGCGATACTCCACATGCTCCAGCATATCCATGATGTGATCTGAGAAGACCGAGGGGCGATTCTTGTCCCTGCCCGTAGCCGCCGCAACGGGTTTATCCAACAACTTGTTTTCCATTTTGTCCTCGCACTGCCGCACAACGACAATAGCGAAGCACAGTGGAAACCAGAAGCAAAATTCCGAGCGTTTTCGTTTACCCTAAATTAACGTTAACAAATGGTAAATTGCACATACGGGGAGAAGCAGGGCTCGATGGCTGGATTTCAGGTGGCGGCGCGCTTTGCAGCCGGCTGCAATTCCGCAGCGAAGGGCCAGGTCGCATTGGACATGGCTTCGATGCCCGACGCGCTGAGCGCCGCGCCGAACAGGAAGCCTTGGACAAGATCCGGCTTCACCGAATGCAGCAGGATCTTGAGCTGCTCGAACGTCTCCACGCCTTCGATGGTGACGGTGAGACCCAGGATACGGGTCAGGTTGACGACGCCCTTCAACAGCTCGAGCGACCGTGGATTCTGGGTGACGTCCATCACGAACGACCGGTCGATCTTGATCTTGTCGAGCGGCAGCTTGTGGAGGTAGCTCAGGCTTGAATAGCCGGTGCCGAAATCGTCGAGGGCGATGCGCACGCCGAGGTGTTTCAGTTCCTCGATATATTGGCGCGTCAGGGACTTGTCGTCGAGCAGGGCGGTTTCGGTGACTTCGATCTCGAGCCGGCCGGCGGCGAGCCCGGAAGAGTCAAGCGCATCGCGCACCTTGCGGATGATGTCGCCGTTGCGGAAATCCCTGGCGGAAAGATTGACCGAGACGCTGGTCTGGTCGGGCCACTTGGCGCATTCGGCGCAGGCCGCCTGGAGTACGAAGGTGCTGATCTCGGAGATGATGCCCATCTCCTCGGCCAGCGGAATGAAGACGCTAGGCGAAATCGGCCCGAGATCGGGATGGTCCCAGCGGCACAGCGCCTCGCAGCTGGCGATGCGCATGGTGTTCATCGCCACGATCGGCTGGTAGACGACCCGCAGGCCCTTGCCTTCCACGGCGGTGCGCAAATCCGCCTTCATCAGCTGACGGTTGCGGAACGCGGCATCCATGGCGGCCTCGAACAGTCGCCAGCCGTTCTTGCCGAGCTCCTTGGCCTTGTAAAGCGCCAGGTCCGCCTTGACGATCATGGCGTCGACATCGGTTTCATCGACTTTGGACAGCACCGCGCCGGCACTGGCCTGGATCCGCAACCCATGACCCGCGACGTCGACCTCACCCTGCAGGTCGGCGAAAATCTGGTCGAGCAGGCTGGCCAGGTGGCTTTCGTCCTCGATGCGGTCGAAGAACATCATGAATTCGTCACCACCGAAACGGCTGACGGTAATGCCGCGCCCGGCGATGGCCGCGAGCCGCTCGGCGACGGCATAGATCAGGCCATCGCCGACGGGATGGCCGAGGGTGTCATTGACGCTCTTGAAATCGTCAAGGTCGACCACGGCCAGGCCGCACAGGCGATCACGCTCGCCGGAAGCCATCGATTCGCCGACCAGCTCATGGAAATAGGCGCGGTTTGGCAGCCCGGTGAGGTTGTCGTAGCGCGCCATGAAACGGATCTTGTCCTCCGCCTCGACACGCGCCGTGACGTCTTCAAAAGTGATGACGCCCAATTCCTGGTTGCCTTCGCGGGCAGAGAATTCAAAGTGCTGACCGTTGGAAAAGGAAACCAGCACCTTGCGGTCGCGGCCCTCGCGCAGCGCACGCGTCAGCTGCGCCTCGACATAGCGGCAGTCCTTCGGCGCCAGCATGCCGCCGGCAACGCCGCGCAGCAGCAGTGAATGAATCGACCGTCCCAGCAGTTGGTCCGGCGATTTGAGCGACATCAGACGGGCAGCCTCGGCATTGCCGACGACCACCTTGCCGTCGGGCCCGAGCATGACCAGGCCATGCGACATGGTGTTGAGGGCGCGGTTGAAGCGCTGCGCGATCTGCCTCGCCTGCTTGTGCCCGACGACGGCCGAAAACAGCACGTTGCGGACATGGTCGGCGCTGCCCTTGATGATGAACATGAAGGGGATGATCAGCAGGCCAAGCACGACGTAGGGGATGTCGAACCTGAGGATGAGTGCCGCGGCGATCGGCCCGACGAAGGTGACCGCGAAGATCATGACCATGCGAGGCGAGCCGTAATTTCGGCCGACCACAGTCACCAGGGAGGCCAGCGTTACCGAAAGCGCCCCGATCTCGGCATAGGAGTCCGAGTAGACATAGATGGAAATGAAGCAAAAGAACCCCAGCAACAGCCCTTGAAGGCTGCCCTTCAGGATGTATTCGCGCTCCCACTTCGTTGCATCGGCGGCGTCGCGCATCTCGCCGCCCGAGCGATGGAACCGCCGCAGGCTGAAGTAGCGCCAGACGCCGATGCCGAGCAGCGCGCCGGCCAGAGCCAGGAAAATAGGCTGGCCGTTGCGCCAGTAGACCATGAGGCTGATTACAGCGTGGCAAAGCGCGCCGATGACCAGCATATGCGCGTTGTCGAACAACGAGCGCACAAACTGGATATAAACATCCACTGGGATGTTATCGGTTTTTGTTTTGCCCATTACTGGCGCCCAATGAGCCCCAGCCTTGGCATAGTCCCATTAAAAAACCTTTAGCCTGGGCTGAAACGCCTGATTTTAGGCGCTTTTTGGATCATTCCGCGGCCTGAAGCTTGGGCCTTGCCGGCGCCGCCGCCAAGCGTTCGAGCAGCCTTTGACGCTCGCCTGCGGCCCTTTCGGCACTGGCTTGCCGGACATGGCCGTAGCCACGGATGAGCGCGGGGACCGAAACGAGGGCGACCGCCGCCTCGGCCTTGCCCGGCGCCAGCGACCTGGCGACCAATTCCAGGTCGGCCTCATATTGAGCCAGCAATTGCCGTTCCATGCGCCGTTCGCCGGTGTACCCGAACGGGTCGAAAGCGGTGCCACGCAGCCCCTTCATCGCCGCAAGCAGGCGAAAACCCTTCATCATCCATGGGCCGAAGCTCGATTTCCTCGGTTTGCCGTCATTGCCGCGCCGCCCCATGATCGGTGGCGCGAGATGGAATTCGAGTTTCTCGTAGCTCTGGAACTGCTTTCCAAGCTCGGCGGCGAAGGAGCCGTCGGTATAGAGCCGCGCCACCTCGTATTCGTCCTTGATCGCCATCAGCTTGAACAGACTTTTGGCGGCCGCCGCGGTCACAACGGTCGAACCCGGTATGGCCTTCGTTTCGGCCGCCCGCAGTGCCGAAATCCTGTCGGCATAACGCTTGCCGTAGGCGGCGTTCTGATACCCAGTCAGGAAGGTGACACGGCGGGCAATGATCTCGTCCAGCGTCTCGGCAATCGCAGCTGCCTGCGTCACCTTGCCGGGCTTGGTGATGAGACCGCGCACAAAATCCGGCTGGTGTGCGGCGCGGCGGCCCCAGCGGAAGGCGGCGATGTTCATCGCCACCGCTTCGCCATTCAATTCGATCGCCTTTTCAATGGCTTCCGCCGACAACGGCAGGCCGCCATGCTGAAAGGCAAAGCCAAGCATGAACATGTTGGCGCCGAGCGAATTGCCGAACAGGGTGGTGGCGGTGCGTGTGGCGTCGAAGAAATGCGCCTTCTCGTCGCCGGCGGCGGCACGGATCGCCTTCTTCAGCCGTTCGACCGGCAAGGAGAAATCGGCCGACCGGGCAAACTCGCCAGGCATGATCTCGGCGGTGTTGGCGAGGAAGATCGTATGTCCTTCGCGGACAGCCGTCAGCACTTTCTTGGCGCCCGACACGACGAGATCGCAGCCAAGCACGAGATCGGCCTTGCCCGCGGAGACGCGGATGGCATGGATGTCGTCCGGCGTGCGGGCGATGCGGACGTGGGTGAACACCGAGCCGCCCTTCTGGGCAAGGCCGGCCATGTCGATCATGCCGCAGCCTTTGTCCTCGAGGTGGGCCGCCATGCCGAGCACGGCACCTACGGTGACGACGCCGGTGCCGCCGACACCGTCGATGATCGCTGCCCAGCCCTCTGCGCCCAGCGGGAATTCGGTGGGCATGGGCACGCCGTCGAGCGGATCGGTCTTGCCGGCCAATCCTTCGGCCTTGCGGATCTTGGCGCCGTGCACGGTGACGAAGGACGGGCAGAAGCCGTTGATGCAAGAGAAATCCTTGTTGCAGCTCGACTGGTCGATCTTGCGCTTGCGGCCGAATTCGGTCTCGACCGGCTGGATGGAGACGCAGTTCGACTGCACGCCGCAATCGCCGCAGCCTTCACAGACCAATTCGTTGATGAAGACGCGCTTGTCGGGGTCAGGAAAGGTGCCGCGCTTGCGGCGGCGGCGCTTTTCGGCGGCACAGGTCTGGTCGTAGAGCAGGATCGATACGCCCTTGACGCCGCGCAGCTCGCGCTGGACTAGATCAAGGTCGTCGCGGTGGTGAATGGTGGCACCAGCCGGGAATTCGGCCTTGCCGGCATATTTGTCGGGCTCGTCGGTGACGATGGCGATGCGGTCGACGCCTTCGGCCCGCACCTGCCTGGCGATCATGTCCACCGTCAGGCCGCCCTCATGCGGCTGGCCGCCGGTCATGGCGACAGCGTCGTTATAGAGGATCTTGTAGGTGATGTTGGCTTCGCTCGACAGCGCAAAGCGGATCGCCAGCGTACCGGAATGGTTGTAGGTGCCGTCGCCGAGATTCTGGAAGATGTGGTCACGCTTGGAGAACGGTGCCTGACCAACCCATTGCGCGCCCTCTCCGCCCATGGCCGTGAAACCCAGGGTGTTGCGGTCCATCCACAGCGCCATGAAATGGCAGCCGATGCCGGCGGCGGCGATCGAGCCGTCCGGCACCTTGGTCGAGGAATTGTGCGGACAGCCGGAACAGAAGAAAGGCGTACGCGAACCGATATCGGTGGCGTCCGCCAGCATCGCCTGGAACTGACGCAGCTTCGCCACCCGCGCCGAGATCTCTTCGGACGCACCGATGGTTTTGACGATCCTCTCGCCAAGGGCAATCGCGATCTCGTTGGGGTCGAGCGCGCCCTTGGCCGGGAACAGCCAGTCGCCGCGCTCGTCTTTCTTGCCGACGATAACCGGCTGCGAGGCGGTGCCGTAGAGGCCTTCGCGCAGCTGCACCTCGATCAGCGAGCGCTTCTCCTCGACGACGATGATGGTGTCGAGGCCGCGTGCAAACTCCGCAATATGATGCAGGTCCAGCGGCCAGGGGCAGCCGACCTTGAACAGCCGCACGCCGATGCGGTTGGCGGCCGCCTCGTCGATTCCGATATCCTCCAGCGCCTGGCGGACATCGAGATAGCTCTTGCCCAGCGTAATGATGCCGAGCTTCGGGTTGCGGCCACCCGAATAGACGATGCGGTTCAACCCGTTGGCATGGATGAAGGCGGAGGCGGCTGCGCGCTTGTATTCGTGCAGCCGCTCCTCCTGGCCGAGCATGTCGATTTCGTGGCGGATGTTGAGGCCGCCCGGCGGCATGTCGAACTCCGGCACGACGATGTTCAACCGCTCGAGCGAAGCATCGACAGAGGCCGTCGATTCGATGTTGTCCTTGACGCATTTGATCGCCGCCCAGGTGCCGGCGAAACGCGACATGGCAAAGCCATAGAGGCCGTAATCGATGATCTCCTGGACCCCAGCCGGATTGAGGATCGGCACCATGGCGTCGACGAACAGGAACTCGGTGGCATGCGCATTGGTCGAGGATTCGGCCATATGGTCGTCGCCCATGAGCGCGAGCACGCCGCCATGCTTCGACGAACCAGCGAGATTGGCGTGGCGGAACACGTCGCCTGAACGATCGACGCCCGGCCCCTTGCCGTACCAGACCGAAAAGACACCATCATGGGTGCCCTCGCCCAGCAATTCCGTCTGCTGCGATCCCCAGCACGCGGTGGCGGCAAGCTCTTCGTTGAGGCCGGGCTGGAAGACGATATCGGCCCCGGCAAGTTGCTTCTTCGCCTTCCACAGCTGCATGTCGAGGCCGCCGAGCGGCGAACCGCGATAGCCGGAAACGAAACCGGCGGTGTTGAGACCAGCGCGGCGGTCGCGCTCACGCTGCATCAGGAGCAAGCGGATGACCGCCTGCGCGCCGGACAGGAAGATGCGCTCCTTCCCGAGGTCGAACTTGTCGTCGAGCACGACATCATGCAGCGTCATCAGGCATTTCCTCTGCGAAGGCCGCGCGGGGCAGCAGCCAACGTCGGGATCGGATGACGCATCCTTTCTCCCCTTGCAAGGCAGGTCAAACAAAATCGAAGAGGCCAGGCAACGCGCAACAAACGGTCCGCCAGGCGCTGGGCCGCGCACGAAACCCCGCCTTGGCAAGGCCACGGCGCACGAAAATTTCAGATAAAATCGATGTCGTCAGAGGATATCAGCCGGCTTTCGAGCAATCCGGCTTCGGCTCACCCGGCAGTTTGCCGTCGGGATGGCCGGCAAGGTCGGGATTGGCCGTATAGAGCTGGTCGATGACCAGCGGCCGGTCGGGCAGGATCGACTGGTCTTCCGTCGACATCAGCGTGGTGTCGATCTTCTGCAGGACCGTCCCGTCGGCACTCCTGATGGTGATGGCGATGGCATAGGGCTTGTTCTTGACGATGCAGGTCAGCGCCGGGCTCTCCAGGCTGACCTTGTTGAGCTTCGGCCAGACCTTCTGCTCGACCACGAAAGGCGCGCCGCCGGCGGGATTCTGGAAGCTGGCAACCGCCACCTGCCCCTCGCCCATCGGCTGCAGGGGCCGCAGCGTCACCACATAGGTGGCCCTGGCGAGACGGTAGTTGAAGACGAATATCTTGCCGGAAACCTCGAACAGCTTACCTTCGCCGCCGGTGTCGCGACAGGCGCCGAGCGCAACGGCGGCAATCAGCATGGCGCCGGCACCGATCACACGTGAGAATCCTCTAGGCATCCTTGACCTCACTGGCCGCCATGCGGCGGCGGCGATAGTGACGACTTGCCTTCTGGCGGTTGCCGCACACCGCCATGTCGCACCAGAGGCGGCTGGAATTGCGGCTTCTGTCGACGAACAGCCAGGTGCAGTTGGGACAAATCCTGAGCCTCGCGACCGTGTCGTCACGCAGCAGCGAAAGCGCTGAAACCGCCAGCGCCGCCTCGAAGGCGATCGGTGTCGCGGGACTCCCGAAGGGCCTTCCCGGCGCACCGATCTCGGTGTGGCTGCCGGCCAGCCCCTCGGCACAGGCCTGCAGGAATTCGGGCAGGTCGGCCGTAGCGACCGCGCCCTTCGACACCGCGCCGCGAAACAGCCGGTCGGTCGCCTCGCGGATCGACAGCACGACGGGCGCGACTGCGACCGGCGAGGACACCGCCAGCCGCCTGCCGCCAAGCTCGGCGGCGCGAAAGCCGCTGGCCGCGTCGGCAAAGCGCGTGATTTCGGCGGGATCTTCGAAGCGATCGAAGGTGCGCCGCGGATCGCCACGCAGCACGACGGTGTTCGCCGTGTCGAGCGCAAGCAGGCCGCCCGTGAAGCGGTGTGGGGTCCAGGCAACTGTCATAGTCCGAAAATCTAACTGATAAATGGCATTTGACAAGTTAGATTCAGCGATGCAAACCTCTCCGGCGTGCATGGTATCGTCGTTTTTGTCTTGAGCACGTCGTCCAAAATCGCTTCGCACTTTTGGGCGACATGCGCCTGTCGTTAAGCATGTCGTTGTCCCAAAAACCGCTTCGCACTTTTGGGCGACATGCTTTGAGGGTTTTGCATGCTCTATTTCTTCCAGCAGGTGCTGAACGGGCTGCATTCAGGCGCGCTCTATGCATTGCTGGCCTTCGGCTACGTGCTGACCAACGGCATCCTGCACCGCACCAACCTCGCCTATGGCGCGCTGTTCGCCTTCTGTGGCCAGGCCATGATCCTGACCGTCGCCTTCGGCTACCAGGTGCTATGGCTGACAGTGTTGGCGTCGGTGCTGCTCGGCATCCTCGCCGCGTTCCTCTATGCCGCGCTCATCAGCCATGTGCTGTCGCGGAGCGTCTTCGAACCGTTGGCCGACCGCTCGCCCAATGCCATCGTGGTGACCACGCTCGGTATCCTGCTCGTCCTGTCTGAAGCGAGCCGCATCGCAGCCGACACGCATGATCTGTGGCTGCCGCCATTGTTGGCCCAGCCCATCGTTTTCGCCGAAGGCTCCGGCTTCAAAGCGACGCTGACGCTGATCCAGACGCTCGACTGCGCGGTGGTCCTGGCGGCGGTCGCACTCGCCACCTGGGCGTTTGCCCGCTCCAACTTCGGACGATCCTGGCGCGCTGTCTCCGACGATCCAAGGGCTGCCGCCATGTGCGGCATCGACGTGCGCGGCGTATTCCGGCGCGCCGTCCTGTTTGGCGGTTTCTGCGCCGCGCTGGCCGGTGTCATGGCCAGTCTCTACTATGGCAATGTCGGCTTTGGCTCCGGCCTCGTCTATGGCCTGAAAATCCTCTTTGTGACAGCGGTCGGCGGTTATCTGTCGCCGCCACGGGCCGCGCTCGGCGCAGCCGTCTTCGGCATGGCCGAATCGCTATGGGCTGGCTATTTCCCGGTCGAATGGCGCGATCCCTGGATGTACCTGTTCCTGGTGGCCATGCTGATCCTGGTCGGCGCCGGCCGGGACGCCGGCAAGGCCGTCTGATCCCATCAGACTTTGGTTGCATGACGTTCCGTCAGGCTACGGTTTTCCACCATGCCGTATGGATCGACATGGCGCATCCTCGCTCCTCGTGTTGACCAACCGGACCACGCACTGCATACCGTTGGTCCAGGGGGCGCGACGAAGGGGAATCGCGCGTCACCACCATCAGGGAGGAAGGCATGGCAGGGCTTCTTGCTCTATCCAGGACGATCGACCGTATCAACGAGTTCATCGGCCGGTGGATTTCATGGCTGATCCTGCTGGCGATCCTGGTCAGCGCCGCCAATGCCGTCATCCGCAAGGTGTTCGACACCTCGTCCAACGCCTGGCTGGAGCTGCAATGGTACCTGTTCGGCGCCGCCTTCATGCTGGCCGCCGCCTATACGCTGAAGCAGAACGAGCATATCCGCATCGACATCGTCTACGGCCTGTTCCCGCGGCGCGTACAGCACTGGATCGACCTCTTTGGCCACGTCTTCTTCCTGATGCCGTTCGTGACGCTGATGGTGTTCTATTTCGTGCCTTACGTATCGCTGTCGTTCCACAGCGGCGAAATGTCGACCAATGCCGGCGGGCTGATCGTCTGGCCGGCGAAAGCGATCCTGCTTGCCGGCTTCTTCCTGCTGGCGCTGCAGGGCGTTTCCGAGATCATCAAGAAGATCGCCATCATGCGCGGGGCCATGGAGGATCCCAATCCCTTCATATCGGCGCATGAACAGGCGGAACTCGAAGCCAAGGCGCTCGTGGAAGAGACCAAGGCGCTTGGCGAGGTGCGCTCGTGATGGAGTTCATCGCCCAGAACATGGCCCCGATCATGTTCGCCTCACTGATCCTGTTCATGCTGGTCGGCTATCCCGTTGCCTTTTCGCTCGCCGCAAATGGCCTGCTGTTCTTCTTCATCGGCGTGCTTTTGACGCCCTATTCGGGCGGTGCGATCAACCTCGCCTGGCCGCTGCTCTATGCGCTTCCGGACAATTTCTACGGCAGCCGGGTGATGTCGAACGACACGCTGCTGGCCATCCCGTTCTTCACCTTCATGGGCATCGTGCTCGAACGATCCGGCATGGCCGAGGACCTGCTCGACACGATCGGCCAGCTGTTCGGACCGATCCGGGGCGGCCTCGCCTACGCCGTGATCTTCGTCGGTGCGTTGCTGGCCGCGACCACCGGCGTGGTGGCGGCATCCGTCATCGCCATGGGGCTGATCTCGCTGCCGATCATGCTGCGCTATGGGTACGACCGCCGGGTAGCATCCGGTGTCATCGCGGCATCGGGCACGCTTGCCCAGATCATCCCGCCATCGCTGGTGCTGATCGTGCTCGCCGACCAGCTCGGCCGCTCGGTCGGCGACATGTATGCCGGCGCGCTGATCCCAGGCCTCGTGCTGACGGGCCTCTACACCAGCTACATCCTGGTCATGTCGATCATCCGGCCAAAGTCGATGCCGGCCCTGCCGCTCGAGGCACGGACACTCGGCCATGGTGTGGTGTCGCTGGCGGTCGCGCTGATGGCAGCCGTGGCGATCGCCTACGCGGCCTACCGCTATCTGGTACCCGCGCATGGCGACAACGCGGACATCCTCGGCGCGGCCATCGGCGTCATCTTCATCTACGTCGTCGCGGTCCTCGATCGCAGCATGAAGATCGGCATGATGTCGCGGCTGGCGCAGCAGGTCGTCATCGTGCTCATTCCGCCGCTTGCCCTGATCTTCCTGGTGCTCGGCACCATCTTCCTCGGCATCGCCACGCCGACGGAGGGCGGCGCCATGGGCGCGGTCGGAGCGCTGGCAATGGCAGCGGCCAAGGGCCGGCTGTCGCTGGACGTGATCAAGCAAGCGCTTGCCTCGACGACCCGGCTGTCATCCTTCGTGCTGTTCATCCTGATCGGGGCGCGCGTGTTCTCGCTGACCTTCTACGGTGTCAACGGCCAGATCTGGGTCGAGCATCTGCTCACCTCGCTGCCGGGCGGCGAAGTCGGCTTTCTGATCGGCGTCAACATCCTGGTCTTCTTCCTCGCCTTCTTCCTCGATTTCTTCGAACTGGCCTTCATCATCGTGCCGCTGCTGGCGCCGGCAGCCGACAAGCTCGGCATCGATCTGATCTGGTTCGGCGTGCTTCTGGGCGTCAACATGCAGACCAGTTTCATGCATCCGCCGTTCGGCTTCGCGCTGTTCTACCTGCGCTCGGTGGCAGCGCGCGTGCCCTATCTCGACCGTCTCACGGGCAAGCAGATCGCGCCGGTGACGACCGGACAGATCTATTGGGGAGCCGTGCCGTTCGTCTGCATCCAGGTGATCATGATCGGACTGACCATTGCCTTCCCGCAAATGGTGATGCGCTACAAGGGCTCGGCGGTCGATCCCGGCGTGATCGACTACAAGGTACCGGAAGCGCCCGGCCTGTCGCCGCTCGGCTCGCCGCCGGCGGGCGGTACGGCGCCAGCCAATGGCGGTACGGCGCCGGCCACGCCCGCGGCACCCGACTTGTCACAGCCGCCGAGTTTCGGTGACACGCCGCCAGCCAAGCCGGCCGCTCCGGCGCCGGACCTTTCGCAGCCGCCGAGCTTCAACTGATGGGGGCGACGCCATGAAAGCAGTGCGACTGGAGGGGGTGGGCAGCATCTCGCTGCGCGAGATCGCCAAGCCCGTTCCGGGACCGGACGAGCTTCTGGTGCGGATCGAGGCCTGCGGCGTCTGCGGCACCGACAGGCATCTGTTTCATGGCGAATTTCCCTGCCGACCGCCTGTAACGCCCGGGCATGAATTTTCGGGCATCATCGAGGCGATCGGCCCTGCCGTCTCCGGTTTCGCCGTCGGCGACCGCGTCACCGGCGACCCCAACATCGCCTGCGGTCGATGCCCGCATTGCCATGCCGGCCGGGTCAATCTCTGCCGCAATCTCAACGCCATCGGTATCCACCGCGACGGCGGTTTCTCCGACTATGTCGTGCTGCCGCAGAAACAGGCCTTTGTCCTGTCCGCCGGTTTGCCGCCGACACATGGCGCGTTCTGCGAGCCGCTTGGCTGCTGCCTGCATGGCGTCGACCTTGCCGAGATCAAGCCGGGCAGTTCGGTGGTCGTGCTCGGTGGCGGCGTGATCGGCCTGCTCACCGTGCAACTGGCGCGGCTGGCAGGCGCCACGACGATCGTTCTGTCGACAAGGCAGGCCTCGCGGCGCGCTCTTGCCGAGAGGCTCGGCGCAACGGCGACGGTCGATCCCGCCGCCGCCGATGTCATCGATGCCATTGCCGGGCCGACGGGGCTGATGCCGGGCGGCGCCGACGTGGTGTTCGAATGCGCCGGGGTGCGCGACACCGTGGAGCAGTCGATGCGGATCGCGAGAGCCGGCGGCACGGTGGTTATCGTCGGCGTGGTGCCGCAAGGCATGAAGGCGCAATTCGAGCCCTTCGACCTGCTGTTTCGCGAACTGAAGGTCCTGGGCTCCTTCCTCAATCCCTACACCCACGGCCGCGCCGCCGAGCTTATCGCGTCTGGCACGATCGAGATCGACCAGCTGATCTCCAGGCACGTCACCCTTGAAGAGGCCCCGGCGGTGATTGCCAATCCGCCCGCGCCGGGCGAAGTGAAGGTGCTGGTGGTGCCTTATCGAGGGTGAGGCGCTGATCGTTCGACGACGAGGCGCTGCACGTAGGAATTCGCCTTTTGCCCTACGTCGCGCCGCCCCTCATCCCCCTGCCGGGACCTTCTCCCCGTTATAGTGACGGGGAGAAGGGGCTGGTCGCGACCTACAGCTTGCCGTTGCGTTGCTGCACCATCATGAACGTGTCGTAATTGTATTCCGCCACTTGCGCCCAGAGATAGTGCTCCTTGCGGAAGCCCTTGATCGATTCCCAGATCTTCTTGAACGGCGCGTTGGAGGCCTCCATCTCGGCATAGACCTCGTTCGCCTTCTCGAAACAGGCGGACATGATGTCCTGACTGAACGGACGCAGCTTCGCGCCGCCAGCCACCAGCCGCTTCACCGCCGGCGGATTCACATAATCGTATTTCTGCAGCATCTCGGCATCGGCGGCTTGTGCCGCCGTGCGCAGAAGCGATTTGTAAGCCGGCGAAAGCTCTTCATATTTCGCCTTGTTGAACATCAGGTGGACGGTCGGGCCGCCTTCCCACCAGCCGGGATAATAGTAATAGGGCGCGACCTTGTAGAAACCGAGCTTCTCGTCGTCATAGGGGCCGACCCATTCGGCGGCGTCGATGGTGCCTTTTTCCAGCGCCGGGTAGATATCGCCGCCAGCGATCTGCTGCGGCACGACGCCGAGTTTCTGCACCACCTTGCCGGCAAAGCCGCCAATGCGCATCTTGAGACCTGACAGGTCGGCGACGGTGTTGATCTCCTTGCGGAACCAGCCGCCCATCTGCACGCCGGTGTTGCCGCCCGGCAGGCCGAACAGGCCTTGCGTGGCGAGAAATTCGTTGAACAGGTCGATGCCGCCGCCATGGTAATGCCAGGCGTTCATGCCGCGCGCGTTGAGCGAGAAGGGGACCGCCGCGCCCAGCGCCCAGGTCGGATCCTTGCCCCAATAGTAATATGCCACCGTGTGGCAGGCCTCGACCGTGCCGGCCGTGGTGGCGTCGGCGGCCTGCAAGCCGGGTACGAGTTCGCCGGCGGCGAAGACCTGGATCTGGAAATTGCCATCCGTGGCTTCCGACAGCATCTTGGAAAACACCTCGGCGCCGCCATAGATGGTGTCGAGCGACTTCGGGAACGACGACGCAAGCCGCCATGTCACCTTGGGATTGGACTGGGCTATAGCCGGTGCCGCCAGAGTTGCCGCCGCCGCAGCGGCGCCGACACCGGTCACGCCGGCCTTGCGAATGAACGAACGACGATCCATGAAGTCCTCCCTTTTGGATCAACAGACCGATGCCGAGGACAAGCTTCGTATCCGGATCGGTCGGGACGAGACAATACACGGGCAAGAAGTCGAGTCCAGCATAGCGGAGGGATTTGACAGCGCAGGCGCGCGACCTTGCCACTATAGTCTAACGGGCTGTCTGCTGGCCTATCCGACACGCTGAAACTTGGCATGGAAAAAAGCCAGGGGATCGCCTATTTTGAGGGCAGGACATCCCTTGCCAGATGGAAAACAGACCCAAAATGCATCAGCCGCTCGTCGCCATATCGACCGACGTCCGCCAGTTCGACAACTACACCTGGCATGCCGCCCCGCAGCAATACCTGGAAGCCGCAATCGTGGGTGCGGGCGTGTTTCCCTTGCTGGTGCCGTCGTTCGGCGACAGGCTCGACTTCGATGAACTCCTGTCATCGGTCGATGGTGTGATGGTCACCGGCTCGAAATCCAACGTCCACCCCTCGCTCTACGGCGGCGACCCCAGTGAAGCCAACGGCCCCTACGACCCGGCCCGCGACGCCACCACGCTGCCGCTGATCCGCAGGGCGATCGAGCGTGGCGTGCCGCTGCTTGCCATCTGCCGTGGCATCCAGGAGATGAATGTGGCGCTGGGCGGCACGCTGGCGACCGAGATCCAGGAGCGCGAGGGTTCGCTCGACCACCGCGCACCGGTGAGCGACAATCAGGACGAGCGCTTCGGCATCCGCCAGAGGGTGACGATCAAGTCCGGAAGCTGCCTGGCCGGCGTGTTCGGGGAGGGCGAGATCATGGTCAATTCGGTGCACCGCCAGGCCGTCGACCGGCTCGGCCCGAAACTGCAGCTCGAAGCCGTCGCCGCCGACGGCACGGTCGAGGCGGTTTCGGTCAGGGATGCCCGCGCCTTCGCGGTCGGTGTCCAGTGGCACCCGGAATATTGGGTCAAATCGGACAGCATCTCGGCCAAGATCTTCCGCGCTTTCGGCGATGCGGTGCGCCTGCACGCCACAGCAAAAGCCGGTGCACGGGCCGCTGCGGAATAATCAGTCTTCAGTCTTCCGATCGCCCGCCAGCGACAGCAAAGGTGCGGTCGGGGCGTAGGATTCATAGCCGCCGCCATCGGCCACGGCGAAGGTCACGATCGGATCGATGCCGTTCGCGCTGAACGCGACCGTTCCGTCCTGTCCTTCACGCCAAAATTTTGCCTGTTCGATGCCTGGCAAGAGCCGCCGGCAATTGGGCGCTACCGTCAACAGCGACAGGCCGTCCGAGACCGGGGCGCCGCGCGTGACCGCGCAGGCCCCTTCGTCGCCATTGGCGACCAGCCTGTAGGTGTTGCCGGGCGCCGGGGCGTCTTCGGCGACGCTTTCGCCATTGCCGCCGTGAAACAGTTGGACGCCGCCAAACAGCGCGGCGACGGCAATCAGTGCGGAAAGCACTTTCATTCTTTCTTCACCCTGCGAACTTCTGGATAAAAAATGATTTCAAAGGGTTAAGCTGGCGTTAATAATATGGTGGCCTGGCCGCTCAGCTGCGAGCCTTCACATGCGCGGTCTCGGGCACCGGTGTCAGCGGCCGGCGGTCGCTGAACCAGGACACCAGATTATCGACGCACAGATCCGCCATCGCGCGGCGCGTATGCTCCGAGGCGGAGCCGACATGCGGCAGCAGCGAGGTATTCGGCGCGTCGAGCAGCGCCTTGGGCACGTTAGGTTCGTCGGCGAAGACATCGAGCCCGGCGGCGGCGATGGTGCCGTCGGCAAGAGCCGCCGCAAGGGCCGTCTCGTCGACCGTGCTGCCGCGGCCGATGTTGACGAAGACACCGTTGGCGCCGAGCGCCGACAGGATCTCGGCGTTGACCGCCTTCTGCGTCGAAATTCCGCCGGGTGCGACCGAAATCAGCGTGTCGACCGCTTCGGCAAGGCCCTTCAGTGTCGGATGATACTGGTAGGCAAGACCTTCGACACGACGCCGGTTGTGATAGGCGATCGGCAGGCCGAACGCTTCCAGCCGCCGGGCAATGGCTTGCCCGATACGGCCCATGCCGAAAATACCAACGCTGCGACCACGCAAGGTCAGCCGGCTCAGCGGATAGTTGCCCTTGCGCACCCAACTGCCGTCACGCAGCCAGGTCTCGGCGCGCGGCAGGTCGCGGACCGTATTGATGAGCAGCCCGATCGCCGTGTCCGCAACCTCTTCGGTCAAGACGTCGGGCGTGTTGGTGACCATGATGTCCTTCGCCGCCGCATGGCTGACATCGACCGAATCGTAGCCGACACCGAAGGAGGCGATGATCTCGAGATTGGGCAATGCGTCCATCATCGCCGCGCCGATGCCGGCAAAGGAGGCTATGCCACGCACCGTGCGGCGCATCTCCTCGGTGACCAGCGCCGGATCGGTGCGCTCGATCCCGACGCGCCTGAACGTGCGGTCGATACGCTCTGCCGCATGGCCGCTGAAATCCGCCGGCACCAGAACGGCAATGGTATCGAGCTGTTCAGCCTTGGTCATGCACGCTCCACCGGCTTGCCGGTCGACTGACGCACATGCAGCTCCGGCTTGATCAATTCCTGCGAGGGCCGCACCGTCTGCCCGTTGAGCTTGTCGAGCAGCGCGCTGGCGGCACGGCGGCCGACCTCGCGCTGGCCGTTCCAGACGGTGGTCAGCGCCGGAGTGGCGATCGCAGCTTCCTCGAGATCGTCATAACCGGTGACGGAGATGTCGATGCCCGGCACCAAACCGGCACGCGCGATGCCGTTCATCAGGCCGATGGCGACGAGGTCGTTCCAGCAGCAGGCGGCGGTCGGCTTGTCCTTCAGCGCCAGGAATTGCCCGGCGGCTTCGAAGCCGGCCTGCTTTGTGCGCGGCCCGGCGATGCGCCAGGACGGTCTGACTTCGAGCCCCGCCGCCTCCATGGCGTTGACATAGCCCTGGTAGCGGTCGCGGCCGGTCGAGGTCTGGTCGGTGCCGCCGATCATGGCGATGCGCTTGTGCCCGAGCGAGATCAAATGGTTGGTGGCAAGGCCGGTGCCGTAAGCATCGTCGCCGCGAAACACCGGCACGTCGGCGCCCTCGACCGTGCGGGCGATCAGCACTGCCGGCAGGCCGTTCTCCTCGGCCATCAGGATGTCGGAAGCTGGCGTGCCGATGGCCGGCGACATGATGACGCCGTCGGCGCCGAGCTGCAGCAGCGTGTCGATGAAGGTGCGCTGCTTCTCGAGCTGGTCGTAGTGGTTGGACAGGATGAAGGTCTGCCGGCTGCGGTCGAGTTCGCTTTCGATCGAGCGCAGGATCTCGGCGAAGAACGGGTTCATGATGTCGTGGACGACGACGCCGACAATGCCCGAGCGCGAGGTGCGAAGGCTGGCGGCGCGGCGGTTGTAGATGTAGCCGATGGCGCGCGCATGTTCCTTGATGCGATCGCGCGTGCTGCCGGCAACCAGCGGGCTGTCGCGCAGCGCCAGTGACACCGTGGCGGTGGACACGCCGAGCGCATCCGCGATCGTCGACAGCTTGATCTTCTGTGCCAGTGACCTGTGCTCCCCGACCGGCTTTAGTCCCTATGCATGTGGTTGTCCCGGAACCGGTTCCCACTTTTGGGTAACATGCATTAAACAGTTTAAAGGCGGCCTTATGCCATCGATTGGGGGCAAATCAAAGTTTTTTTGCCAGCGCTTCGGCTTCGACATCGGAGACCGCTCGGCTCTGCAGCCGGAGCCGGTGCTCACGGTGGACGATGTAGAGGCCGCTGGCGACTATGATGGCGGCGCCGACCAGTGTCCAGCGATCGGGGAATTGGCTAAAGACGATCCAGCCGGAGAGGATCATCCATACCATCTGCGAATAGGGATAGGGCGCCAGTGCCGTGGTCGTCGCCAGCCGATAGGCCTGGACCAGCAGCCAGTGCCCGACGCCGCCGAAAACGCCGAGCATGAGCAGCACGAACCAGTGCCAGCCATCATGCGGCAGCGAGAATGAAAACGGCAGCATCGGCAAAAGCAGCACCGCCGGCGCCAGCGCCGAGAACAGGATCAGGCTTTCCGGCGTTTCGGTGGCCGACATGCGGCGCGTCATGATGACATAGAAGCTGTTGGACAGCATCGAGCCCAGCGCGAAGAGGTGCCCGATGCCGAAGACGCCGACACCTGGCCTGGTGATGATCAGAACCCCGGTGAAGGCAGTCAGGATGGCCAGCCAGCGCCGCCAGCCGGCCCATTCGCCGAGCAGCGGACCGGCAAGTGCGGTGATCACCATCGGTCCGAAGAAATAGATCGACGTCGTCTCGGCCAGTTGCAGCGAGCGCAAGGCCAGGATGTTGCACATGGTCGAGCCGAACAGGAACACACCACGCAGCACATGCGCCGGCAGGTTGACCGGACGAAACCGCACCGGCTCGCGCCAGCCGCGCAGCAGCGCGCCGACAAGCACCACATGCACCGCAAAGCGCACCCAGGCGACGATCAGCGCGGAAACACCCGCGAGGACGAGATATTTGCTGCTTGTGTCGAGGAAGGTGAAGAAGACGTAGGTCGCAAGCATGCACAGGATCGCCACGGGCGGTGTCGCGCTTTCGACATATCTTTGGGGAGCACTCACTTGCAGGCCGGGGGAAGCTGGGGCTGGAGCCCACCTTTGCGGGAATTGTCGCTTGCCGGCAAGCCATTTGTCGGTTGCCGCGCCTCCCAATGAAGGCTGGCACAACAACAGTCCGCCGGCAGGCTTAGCCCATCGCCGCGGAGATATCAGGCGTGCATGCGGGCGCCCTTGGTGATCTTGTCGGCGATCTTCTTCTCGGCGCGCAATGCAATGCCCACCACCTTGGCGTCCTCGGGCGCGAATTCGGCGAAGACGCCGCGGTTGGCAGCGTCGAAGCCGGTCGAGAACATCTCCTCGACATAGAGCGAGGTCATCACGCCGCGCTCCAGCGCGCGCCGGTGGATCGTGGCCAGCGTCGCCTGATCGGCCGACAGCACGATAACCGGCTGGATCGACAGCGGGTTGTACAGATTGCCGGCGCGGTCGCGATAGGGCTCGCCGATAATGTCTGGAAACTGCGCGACGACGCCGCTGGTCAGGAAGGCGGTGACGTTGAGTTTCTGCCAGACCGGCAAGTCTTCCCGCAGGACGATTGCAAATTTCGTATCGAACATGAGAAAATGGACCATTCGAGAATTAGGCCCCGATTGCGAGGCTGAAGGAGACGATGTCGTTCGAATTAGACCGCCAAGCCTTCGAGGGTCTTGGACGTTTGTGCGCCGGCGCGGCCGAAAACTGCATCATCTCCGCTCCCGACCCTGTCGGCATGGAGCGGATCGAGGCGCGGTTTCACGGCAGCGCCTTCGATCCGCACCGTCACGACACTTACGCGATCGGGGTGACGCTGCAGGGTGTGCAGACCTTTCGCTATCGCGGTGCGGTGCGGATAAGCCTGCCCGGCCAGATCATCGTGCTGCATCCCGACGAATTGCATGATGGCGGCGCCGGCACCGAGGACGGGTTGCGCTACAGGATGCTCTATCTGGAACCGTCGCTGATGCTCGATTGCCTTGGCGGGCCATCCCTGCCCTTCGTCAGGGATGCCGTGGTGAGGGACGATGCCTTCTGCGCGACGCTGCTTTCGGCGCTGGGGCCGTTGCAGCAGGAACTCGACGAGTTGTTCGTTGACGATTTCCTTGCACAGCTGATGCACAGCCTGTCGCGCCATGCCGGCCAGCCGGCTAAGCCGATGGCCAGAACGGCGTGGCGGGCTGCAGCGCTGGCGCGCGACTATCTCACGGAGAACGCCACTCGCCCCGTGACCTCCGGCGAACTGGAAGCTGTCACCGGGCTCGACCGCTATGCCCTATCGAGGCATTTCCGCACCGCCTTCTCGACCAGCCCGCATCGTTTCCTGGTGATGCGCCGGCTTCAGCGCGCGCGGCGGATGATCGCCGCCGGCGAGCCCCTGGCGCAGATCGCGGTCGAAGCGGGCTTCACCGACCAGAGCCACTTCAACAGGCAATTCAAGAAGGCGTTCGGCATGACGCCGGGGCGCTGGTCCTCGCTGATCCGGGAAGGTCCGGCAGCTGCCTGACCGTTGCAATCAGGCGATCAGTCGTCCGACTCGGCGTCGTCGTCGATCAAGACCAATTCCGTGTTGGAGAGATTGGCCTCGATGCGGGCAAGCAGCTTGAACAGCGACTTCTGGTCCTTCTTGTCGAGGCCCTTCAGCGCCTGCTTTTCGGTCTTCTTCACCGACTTCTCGATGGCGCGAATGGTTTCGCGGCCGGTATCGGTGAGGAAGATATGCGCCTGGCGGGCATCGGACTCGGAGGCACGCTTTTCCAGAAAGCCCTGGGCCTGCAGCCGATTAATGGTCTTGGTGATGGTGGGCGGGCGCACGCCAAGGCGACCGGCGAGATTGCCCGGCGTCTGGCCGTCCTCGCGGTCGAGCGCGAGCATGATCTGATCCTGGCCGGCATAGAAGCCATGCGCCAAAAGCCGCGCCGCAAGTGCCGTTCTTGCCAGCCTTGCCGCCGAATGCAGCCGGCTCATTGTTGCAGTCTTGTCCGCCTTGGCCATGGTCATCCCTCTTCGGCCGTACCGGTGCGCGTAGCATAGACGCAGCCGGCCGGTTGGCAATCGACGATCGAAAAAGATTCCGGCGCCCCAAACAGCTTTGCCGGCAAGCATTGTGGTGTCCGCCGTGGCTAATGCCAGATGTTTATTTCAGTTAGATGACAAACGAGTTTCCCGAGCCTCGGATCCGCGACGATGACGACGACGGCCGCTGCGACGATCGGCGACTCCTGGCAAGATGCTTTCTTTGCCTTCCAATCGCAGAAACGGCGACACTTTCCGCCACTATCACCACAGGACAATCCCGGCCGGCCGCTTTGGCCCATTGGTTTGCCCCGTGCAAAAGCCCGGCACACATCCTATATGGAACCGACAATCCCTTTATTCGGCCCGGATTTTCAGGGCCTAGTCATTCGAGGCAAGCCATGAGCGACGCACAGACGCAGATTCCCGTAACCGTTCTCACCGGCTATCTCGGCGCCGGCAAGACGACGCTGCTCAACCGCATCCTGTCGGAGAACCACGGCAGACGTTACGCGGTCATCGTCAATGAATTCGGCGAGATCGGCATCGACAACGACCTGATCGTGGAATCCGACGAGGAGATCTACGAGATGAACAATGGCTGCGTCTGCTGCACGGTGCGCGGCGACCTGATCCGCGTCGTCGAAGGCCTGATGCGCCGGCCCGGCCGCTTCGACGCCATCGTGGTCGAGACCACCGGCCTCGCCGATCCGGTGCCAGTGGCGCAGACCTTCTTCATGGACGATGACGTGCGCTCCAAGACCAAGCTGGACGCCGTCGTGGCGCTGGTCGACGCCAAGCATCTGCCGCTCAGGCTCAAGGATTCCAAGGAAGCCGAGGACCAGATCGCCTTCGCCGACGTCGTCGTGCTCAACAAGACCGACCTCGTCACCCCCGAAGAACTCGCCAAGGTCGAGGCGACGATCCGCGCCATCAATCCGGCGGCAAGGATCCATCGCACGACGCGCGCCGGCGTTGCTCTGTCGGAGGTTCTCGACCGCGGCGCGTTCGACTTGTCCAGGGCGCTGGAAAACGACCCGCATTTCCTCGAAGCGCGCGACGATCACGACCATCATGACCACGATCATCACGACCACGACCATGATCACGACGGGCATGACCACCACCATCATCATCATGATCATGATCATGACCATTCGCATCCTTCCGATATCCACGACGTGACGGTGAAGTCGGTGTCGCTGCGCGGCGGCGAGATGGACCCGAAGAAGTTCTTCCCCTGGATCGAGAAGATCACCCAGATGGAAGGTCCGAACATCCTGCGCCTGAAGGGCATCATCGCGCTCAAGGGGGATGATGAGCGTTACGTCATCCAGGGCGTGCACATGATTATCGAGGGCGACCACCAGCGCGCCTGGAAGGACGGCGAAAAGCATGAGAGCCGGCTGGTGTTCATCGGCCGCGAGCTCGAAGCCGAACGGTTGAAGAAGAGCTTTGACGCCTGCCAGGCGTAGACCTGGCCTCACGGCGCCTTAGCGGGTTGAATATCTCACGATGTACACATAGTATGTGTACATCGACACTGGGAAATGTCTATGCCTAGATCAGCCGACAACAAAAGCGAGCGCTTCCAAATCCGCATTCCTCCAGCGCAAAAGGCGATGATTGCCCGCGCCGCAGCACTGTCGCACAAGGACATGACCGATTTCATCCTCGACAAGATCGTGCCCGAAGCGCAGGCCGTGATCGAAGCCGCCGAGGTGACGACGGTATCCGGCCGCGATTTCACGCGCATCCTTAACCTGTTGGAACACCCGCCAAAACCCAACGCCAAGCTCCGGGCCGCGATCGCCACCTTGCCGGATACACTGTGACGCTTCCGCCTTGGCACGAGGAACCGATTGCGAAGGGACACGATCGGACGTCTTTCGATTGCGGCGACACGCAAATGAACGATTTCCTGCGAAGATTCGCGCGACAGAGCCACGATCAAAACGCAGCCAAGACCTTCTGTGCGATCGATGACACAGCTTCGGAGCGTATCTTCGGTTTCCATACCATCGCGCCGTCTGCCGTGGCTCATGAAACCGTGCCCGAAACAATGACGAAGGGCCTTGCGCGACACGAGGTTTCCGGTTTCAAGCTTGCTCGGCTCGCAACCGACCGCACCGTCGCCGGTCACGAGCTTGGAGGTCAACTGCTTGCCGCCGCCGCGTTGCGCTGCCTGCGGCTCGCCGGCGAGGGTGGCGGCATCCTGCTCATCATTGATGCCAAGAACGAGCGAGCCGCGAGGTGGTACGCCAGCTATGGAGCCGAGCGCGTGCAAGGGCGGGAATTGATCTTGGTGATGCCCTTGGCGACGTTCGCGTCCGACCTGCGCGCCAAGGGATTGCTTTGATGGCCCTTGGCGATCCTCCTGGTTGCCCGAACCGCAAACGTCGAGTAAGCCGCCTCTGTAATCTCATCCCGTTGAACAAAGATAATCATGCCAACCATCGCCCCGCTTGATCTCGAAGGCCATTGCGTCGCCGCCGTCTTTCTCGGCGATGTGCCGCATTTTGCGCTGGCCGATGGCGCCATTCATCGGCTCGACAATGGCCACAAGACCGTCCAGGCCAATGACGGATTGCTCAGCGCCTTCCATGATGCGGCCAATGACCGGCTGATCACCGGCGGCGAGGACGGCAAGACGTTGGCCGTGAAGGCCGGCGGCGAAGTGACCGAACTGGCGAGCGCCGGCAAGAAGTGGATCACCAGCGTCGCAGCCGGACCGCAAGGCACCATCGCCTATGCCTCGGGCAAGACCGCCTTCGTGCGCTTTGCCGACGGCAAGACCAGGGAGTTCGCCCATCCGCGTTCCGTCGAGGGGCTGGCGTTCTCGCCCAAGGGCATGCGCTTCGGTGTCGCCCGCTACAATGGTGCGACGCTGCATTTCCCGGCCGCCGAGAGCAAGCCGGTCGAGCTTGAATGGGCCGGCGCCCATACCGGGATCACCTTCTCGCCCGATGGCGCCTTTCTGGTCACGACCATGCAGGAAAACGCCTTGCATGGCTGGAAGCTGGCCGACGGCAAGCACATGCGCATGAGCGGCTATCCCGGCAAGGTCAAAAGCCTTTCATGGAGCGTGAAGGGCAAATGGCTGGCAAGTTCCGGTGCGCCGGCGGCGATCGTCTGGCCGTTTTCCGGCAAGGACGGGCCGATGGGCAAGGCGCCGCTGGAGCTCGGCACGCGCGGCAACGCCATGGTGACCTCGGTCGCCTGCCATCCGAGCCAGGACGTCGCGGCCATCGGCTATGACGACGGCATGGTCATGGCGGTGCGCTTCGCCGACGCCAAGGAAGTGCTGCTGCGGCGGCCGGGCAAGGGCGCCATCACCTCGATGATGTGGGACAAGGAAGAACGCCGCGTCGCCTTCGGCAGCGCGGCCGGCGACTGCGGCGTCATCGACATCACGGCCTGAGGGAATAAGGCAGTAGGGCAGTAAGGCAGTATGTACCGGACCTGGCCGGGAAACTGCCTCCCCTACTGCCCTACTGCCCTACTGCCCTACTGCCCTACTGCTGAGCCAATGCAGAACGGACGCGCGGCTAATTGCGGTCGCGGAGCTTGATTGGCTAAGAGGGGCCAGCGAGAGGGGGTTTCATGCACAGCAGCGACAGTTCCAAGACGTCCATCGGCGGCATCGGCCGTGACCGCATCGCCGAACTGCGCGACAGCGAGGCCGAGGTCTTCCGCAAGGCGCGGCCGAAATCGCACGCCGGGGCCGGCAACGGCCTGCCGGGCTTCTTCGGCGGCGTGCCGATGCATTGGATGAACGACTGGCCGACGCCGTTTCCGATCCTGGTCGACAGCGCCAGGGGCGCCACGATCACTGATATCGACGGCAACAGGCTGGACGATTTCTGCCTTGGCGATACCGGTTCGATGTTCGGCCATTCGCCGCCGCCGGTGGCGCGCGCCATCCGCCGTCAGGCCGGTCGCGGCCTGACCTATATGCTGCCTTCAGAGGACGCGCTCGCCATCGGGCCGCTGCTGCAGCGGCATTTCGGGCTGCCGTTCTGGCAGATCGCGACCACGGCGACCGACGCCAACCGCTTTGCGCTGCGCATCGCCCGCGCCGTCACCGGCCGCGAGAAGATCCTGGTCTTCAACGGCTGCTACCACGGCTCGGTCGACGAGACGATGGTGCGGCTGATCGACGGCAAGCCGGTCAACCGGCCTGGGCTGGCGGGCGAATTCCGCGACCTGACCCGCACGGCCAAGGTCATCGAGTTCAACGACGTTGCCGCGCTGGAAGCCGCGCTCGAGGACAGGGATGTAGCCTGCGTCATCGCCGAGCCGGTGCTGACCAATTCCTGCATGGTGCTGGCCGATCCGGGCTTTCATGACGCGCTGCGCAAACTGACCCGCGCAGCCGGCACGCTGCTCCTGATCGACGAGACCCACACGATCTCGACCGGGCCCGGCGGCTACACAAGGAAATATGGGCTCGATCCGGATCTCTTCGTGCTGGGCAAGCCGATCGCCGGCGGTGTCCCGGCAAGCGTCTGGGGCATGAGCGACGAGGTCGCCTCGCGCTATGCCGATTACAACAGGACCAAAGAGCCCGGCTATTCCGGCATGGGCACGACGCTGTCGGCCAATCCGCTGCAGTTCGCCACGATGCGCGCCACGCTGGAAGAAGTGATGACGCAGGAGAATTATGACCGCATGGACCATCTCGCGCGGCGTCTGGATGCCGGGCTGACCGGAGCGATCGACCGCTATGGCCTGCCATGGCATGTCGCCCGTGTCGGCGCCCGCGTCGAATTCATCTGCGCGCCCGGCCCGTTGCGCAACGGCGCCGAGGCGGAGACCGCGCATGCGCCGGAACTGGAGGCCGCCATCCATGTCGCGCTGGTCAATCGCGGCGTGCTGATCGCGCCGTTCCACAACATGATGCTGATCTCGCCGGCAACCCGCGCCGCGCAGGTGGACCGGCTGATCGCCGCCTTCGGCGCGGTTGCGGCAAAGCTTGCGGCATGAGACAAGCGGCCCAGCCAAACCCGAGTGCCATCATGATTTCACCTTCGGGCTCCTCGCCCACCGAGGCGCAAGCCTTTCTCGATGCCCATCCCGAGATCGAGGCCTTCGATATCGTGCTGACCGACGCCAATGGTGTCGGCCGTGGCAAGATCGTGCGCCGGCACGAGCTGAAAAGCATCTTCGAGGGCGGCCGGCACATGCCGATCTCGATCCTCGGCCTCGACATCACCGGCGAGGATGTGCACGAGACCGGGCTGATCTGGACGACCGGCGACGGCGATCTCAGGGCATGGCCGATTCCCGGCACGCTGGTGCCGCTCCATGGCACCAGCCCACCGCGCGGCCAGGTGCTGATGGCGATGTATCATCTCGACGGCCAGCCAATGTCGTCGGACCCGCGGCTGGCGCTGGCCCGGCAAGTCGAGATCCTAGCGGGCAAGGGCCTTTATCCCGCGGGCGCCTTCGAACTGGAATTTTTCCTGTTGGCCAACGAGCGCGATGCCGACGGCAAGGTGCAGCCGGCACGCGCGGTGCTGGACGGCCGCGTTTCGGGCAAGACGGAGGTCTATTCGGTCGACCATCTGCACGGCATGGAGCCGCTGTTCTCCGACATCTATGCCGCCGCCAAGGCGCAAGGCATTCCCGCCGAGACGGTGATCTCCGAGTATGCGCCAGGCCAGTACGAGTTGACGCTGAACTACCGCAAGGATGTGATGCGGGCCGCCGACGACCTTGTCATGCTGAAGCGGCTGGTGCGGGCCCAGGCGCGCCGCCATGGCGTCACCGCCTGCTTCATGGCCAAGCCGATCGAGAAATATGCCGGCTCGGGCATGCATTTCCATGTCTCGCTGCAGGACAAGGACGGCAAGAACGTCTTTTCGGAAAGCCCCGGCGAAACCTGGTCGCTGCCGCTGCTGCGCGGTCTCGGCGGCCTGATCCAGACCATGGCCGAATCGATGCTGGTGTTTGCGCCGCACGCCAATTCCTGGCGCCGCTTCGTCTCGCAATCCTATGCGCCGGTGGCGCCCACCTGGGGCGTCAACAACCGCTCGGTGGCGCTGCGCGTGCCAGCGGGCGACGCCAGGAACCGGCGCATCGAGCATCGCCCGTCGGGCGTCGACGCCAATCCCTATCTGATCGCAGCGACGGTGCTGGCCGGCATCATCAAGGGTTTCGACGAAGCGCTCGACCCCGGCCCCGAGACCACCGGCAATGGCTATGAGGCCGAGGTGACCCGCACCACCATGCCGGCCGACTGGCGGGCGGCCATCGAAGCCGCCAGAGCGTCCAGCTTCCTGAAAGGGGCGCTTGGCGAAGATCTGCACCGAACCTTCGTGGCGATCAAACAGTCCGAATATCTGCGCGTGGCACGCACGGTCAGCGAACTGGATTATCATCTCTACCTGCACGAGGTGTGACGACCTGATGATGGGGCGGCGTTCACTTTTCGCCGCCTGCCTCAAAACAGGGAGCGTAGCGGCCAATTAGAACATACCATGAACATATGAGTGTGGCGCACCTATTCGAGAACATCTTCAATCCGGCGCGGCTGAAGGTGAAAGCCATGCAGAAGGAGATGTCGAAAAAATATTGGCGGAACCTTCCAGAGGCTTCGCTCATTCCAGATCCAATCGCAGAAGCGGACAAGGCCGCTAAAGCTATGATCGCCAGGATGCCGACAACGCCCGCGCCGCAACACGCCAAGGTGCAGGCAAAGCAATGGCCGAAGCGCCAGCCGGCCGAAGAGCTTGAGGACGATGGTGCGAGCACCATCTCCGAGTTGGGCGAAGTCGCGAAGGGTTGTCGCCGCTGTCCCTTATGGCGCGATGCGACACAAACCGTGTTCGGCGAAGGGCCCGACAACGCCAAAGTGGTTTTCGTCGGCGAACAGCCCGGCGACCAGGAGGACCTCACCGGCAAACCTTTCGTAGGCCCCGCCGGCAAGGTGTTCGACGCCATCCTGGACGACGCGGGGGTTGACCGCCAGAAGGTCTATGTCACCAACGCGGTCAAGCACTTCAAATTCGAACCGCGCGGCAAGCGTCGCATCCACTCAAAGCCCAATGCCGGCGAAGTCCAGGCCTGCCGCTGGTGGCTCGACAGGGAGTTCGCGCTCATCAAGCCTAACCTCGCCGTGGCGCTCGGTGCCACGGCGGCATTGTCGCTGCTGGGCAAGGCGATCCCGGTGACCAAGATGCGCGGTCAGGTGATCGAGCGCGAAGATGGCTTGCGCGTCTTCATCACCATCCACCCTTCCTTCATCCTGCGCATCCATGAGCCAGCCGACAAGGAAGCCGAGCGCGAACGGTTTTTGAAGGATATGAAGCAGGTGAAGAAGCTGATGGGGACGTGAGATCATGCGAGCTTGGAGATTAGCCGAAAGCTCATCGTTTCGTCATCCTTGGGCGAAACAAGGAGCGAAGCGACGCGGCGCAGACCCGAGGATCCATGCCGTTGCTTTCACGCGTTGCAACGGTGCAGAATTTCTGCTCCGACGCACTTTGTGGCTAAGGTAACGGCATGGATCCTAGGGTCTTCGCGACGGAGCTTCGCTCCTACTTCGCCCTAGGATGACGACGTCGGAGGCCCTGCCGTCAACGGACGAGGATCGCCCTCAAATCATTGACGTTCGTACCGGTTGGGCCAGGCGCGAAAAGATCGCCGACGGCATTGAAGGCCGTCCAGGCGTTGTTACCCGCCAGCATCGCCTTGGCGTCGACGCCGGCCGCGCGCATGCGTGACACGGTTGAGCCGTCGGCGAAAGCGCCGGCGTTGTTTTCCGAGCCATCGATGCCGTCCGTGTCGGCGGCCAGCGCATGGATGCCTTCCACGCCGTTGATACCGAGGGCGAAGGCGAGCAGGAATTCCGAGTTGCGGCCGCCCTTGCCCTTTGCCCGCAATGTCACGGTGGTTTCGCCGCCCGACAGGATCAGCACCGGCTTCTTGAACGGCCGGTCGCGCGTCGCCACTTCGCGAGCGATGGCCGCGTGAACACCGCCGACCTCACGTGCCTCGCCCTCAATGGCATCGGAAAGGATGACGGCTTCGACGCCTTGGCGCCTGGCTTCCGCCGCAGCTGCTTCCAGTGACACGCCAGCCGAGGCGATCAGATGCACCTCATTGCGCGAAAAGCGCTGATCATCGGGATTTGGCGCATCGGCCGCCGGCGAACTGATGTGCGCCATCACTGCCTCCGGCAGGTTCATACCATAGGCCGAGATCGACGCCAGCGCATCTTCGCGGCTGCCGATGTCCGGCACGGTCGGGCCGGACGCGACAAGTGCCGGATTGTCACCGGGAATGTCGGAGACAACCAGCGACACCACCTTGGCCGGCCACGCGGCTGCGGCCAGCCGGCCACCCTTGATGGTGGAGACATGCTTGCGGATGGTGTTCATCGCCGCGATCGGTGCGCCGGAAGCGAGCAACGCCTCGTTGACGGCGATCTCGTCGGCCAGTGTCAAGCCCCCGGCCGGAGACGGCAGCAATGCCGAGCCGCCGCCGGAAATCAGCGCCACGACCAGATCGTCCGCCGTGAGGCCGTGGACCTTTGCGAGCAAGCGCCGCGAGGCTTCGAGGCCAGCGGCATCCGGTACAGGATGCGCCGCCTCGATGATCTCGATGCGCTCGCATTTGGCGCCATAGCCATAGCGGGTGACGACCAGCCCTTCGATCGGCCCGTCCCACACCTTTTCGAAGGCCGCCGCCATCTGCGCCGAGCCTTTCCCCGCGCCGATGACGATGGTTCGGCCCTTGGGTCTAGCCGGCAAATGATGCCTGATGGTCTTTTCCGGGTCGGCGGCGGCAACGGCCGCCTTGAAGATCGAGGTGAGAAAGGGTTTGGGGTCGAGCACGGTCATGGTGTGATGCCGTCGATGCTTCGCGAATGCTTGCAAGGCTGGCGCCGCCCCTCACCCTTACCCTCTCCCCGTGAAGAACGGGGAGAGGGGGTCGCTGGCGTCGCGACAAAATCCCTTCTCCCCGTCCCTATACGGGGAGAAGGTGCCGGCAGGCGGATGAGGGGCGGCGTCAACGTCACGAATTTGTTTCCGGCGACAGAGCAAGCTCGCTTGCTTCGATGCCCAGGTGATTGCACAGCGCCTCGACCACCACGCCATGATCCTCGCGCTCCGGCAGTCCGGAGACGGCGATCACGCCAATGACGCCGGCGCCCTTGACCGTGACGGGAAAGCCGCCGCCGGCCAGCACGTAGTCCGAGATGTCGAGCCCCTCACCGACCTTGAAGGTGCGGTCCGGGCGCTGCTGTTCCAGCACCATGCGGTAGGTGCTTCGCAGGAACCGTTTGACGACATTGATCTTGCGCCGCGCCCAGTCGGGATTGGAGGCGTTGGAACCGGGCATTGCCGCATAGAACAGCGGCCGGCCCCACAGCCTGATATCCACGATGATGGGCAGGGTTTCGGCGAGAGCCCGGTCCCGGATGGCCGAGCCGATCTTGAAGGCAACGGCTTCATCGAAGGCGGCAAAGACAAGGGTCTCTTCCTGTCTCTTGATCAGAGCGATGTCGTCAGCAACGGCCATGTCGTTCCCCTGTCAACTTCGCCGCACGCTTTGACCGATGGCTGCCGCCGGGTCAAGCAAGGAACGCACCGTAGGCCTCTAATTCGCCAGGTCACTCTTGGCCGGCTGCCCCGCGACATAGACTTCGCGCACGGCGCGATCGTCGCCCAGCGTCTGCAGCAGAAACAGTTCCTGCGCCAGCGTCTCGACCGTTTCCATCCTGAGCCGCATCGCGGGCGTTGCCCTGGCATCGAGCACGACGATATCGGCGTCGGTGCCTTCATCCAGCGTGCCGATCTTTTCCGCCATCGACAGCGCCTCGGCATTGCCGCGCGTAATCTGCCAGAAGGACTGGAACGGGTTCAGCTTCTCGCCGTTCAGCGCAATCACCTTGTAGCCTTCGTCCATGGTGCGCAGCATGGAATAATTGGTGCCGCCGCCGACATCGGTGGCCGCCGCGATCCGCAACGGTTTCTCGCGACGGCGGTAGCGCTGATAGTCGAACAGGCCGGAGCCGAGGAACAGGTTCGAGGTCGGACAGAACACCGCCACCGAACCGCTATCCGAAAGCGCATCGGCCTCACGATCCCCGAGATGGATGCAGTGGCCGAACAGGCTCTTTTTGCCCAGCAGCCCATAATGTTCGTAGACGTCGGTGTAGTCGCGCGACCAGGGGTAGAGCTGTTGCGTGAAGGCGATCTCGGCATGATTTTCCGAAAGATGCGTCTGCATGTGCAGGCCGGGATGCTCGCGGCAGAGTGCGCCGGCCATCTCCATCTGCTCCGGCGAGGAGGTGATGGCGAAACGTGGGGTGATGGCGTAGTGCTGGCGGCCCTTGCCGTGCCATTCCGCGATCAGTGCCTTGGTGTCGTCATAGCCTGATTGCGCCGTATCGAGCACGCCCTCGGGCGCGTTGCGGTCCATCATCACCTTGCCGGCGATGTTGAGCATGTTGCGATCATGCGACTCGGCGAAGAAGGCCTCGGCCGACGCCTTATGCACCGAGCAATAAGCCACCACTGTCGTGGTGCCGTGGCGCACCATCTCGTCAAGGAACAGCCGCGCGATGCGGCGGCCATGCTGCGCATTGGCGAATTTCGTCTCTTCCGGGAAGGTGTAGGTGTTCAGCCAGTCGAGCAGTTCGGCGCCGTAGGAAGCGATGATCTGCATCTGCGGGAAATGCACGTGCGTATCGATGAAGCCCGGCAGCAGCAGATGCGGCCGGTGATCGATCTTTGTTGTCCCCTCACCGGCATGCTTCTCGACATCGGCATAGGCGCCGGCAGCGACGATCATGCCGTCGCTTATCAGCAGGCCGCCATCCTCCTCGTAGCGCCAGGCGGAATGATCGTCGATGGTTTCGGGCCAGCGCACGAAGGACAGCGTGCGGCCGCGCAGAAGTGTCGAGGTCATGCTTATTTCCCCGCGCCTTCGAACCAGGCCACCAGCAGCGCCCGTTCCTTGTCCGATATCTGGCTGACATTGGCGGGTGGCATGGCGTGGCTGCGGCCAGCCTGCAAATAGATCTCGCGGGCGTGATCGGCGATGTTGGCATCGGTGTCCAGCATTACGCCCTTGGGCGCATGGTAGATGCCTTCATAGACGGGTTCGGCCGCATGGCACATCGCGCAACGGCCGAGCACGGTGTCGCGCACGGCTGGGAAATGCGCGGAGGCGACATAGACTTCCGCCGAGGCGGAAGCCTTCGGTTCGCCAGTCAGCACCTTCGGCACGGTCGACAGCCAGATGATGACCATGAACAGGACAAGGGCGCCGAGCCATGTCCAGTGCGGATTGCCGGCACGCTTGTGCACGGTGTTGAAATAGTGCCGGATCAAGACGCCGATGATGAACACCAGCGAGGCGATGACCCAGTTGAACTGCGTGCCGAACGCCAGGGGATAGTGGTTCGACAGCATCAGGAACAGCACGGGCAGTGTCAGGTAGTTGTTGTGAAGCGAGCGCTGCTTGGCGATCTTGCCATATTTGGGGTCTGGCTTGCGGCCGGCGATGAGGTCGGCGACGACGATCTTCTGGTTGGGAATGATGACCATGAAGACGTTGGCCGACATGATCGTCGCGGTGATGGCGCCCAGATGCAGGAAAGCGGCGCGGCCGGTGAACAGGTGCGTCAGCCCCCAGGCGATGAACACCAGCACGCAATAGAGGACCAGCATCAGGCCGGTGTCGCTCTTGCCGAGCGGCGAGCGGCACAGGAGATCATAGACCACCCAGCCGACGCCGATCGTTGCCATCGACAGCAGGATGCCTGTAGGCACCGACATGGGCAGCACATTGGGATCGATCAGGAACAGGTCGGCGCCGGCGTAATAGACCACGCACAGCATGGCGAAGCCTGACAGCCAGGTGGCGTAGGATTCCCATTTGAACCAGGTCAGGTGCTCCGGCATCTCGGCCGGCGCCACCAGATATTTCTGGATGTGGTAGAAGCCGCCGCCATGCACCTGCCATTCTTCGCCGAAGGCGCCGACAGGCATGCCTGGACGCTGGCGCAGGCCGAGATCGAGCGCGACGAAATAGAATGACGAGCCGATCCATGCGATGGCGGTGATGACGTGCAGCCAGCGCACGGCGAAGCTCAGCCAGTCCCAGAAAATCGCGAAATCCATCATTGAAGTCGTCCCTGCCGATTGGCTGACTTTACGGTGTGGCGCGCAAACGAAAAGAGGCGAGGTGTGCGATGACTTTCAAAAAAAAATGGAAAATACTAGGTTGGCTATACGCAGCCGCATGAAAGCCCCGGAACCGCATGGCCTATCTCGACAACATCGCCGTCTTCGTTCGCGTCGTCGAACTCGGCAATCTGTCGGCGGCGGGGCGCGACATGCGCATTTCGCCAGCGGTCGCCTCCAACCGCATCAAGGAACTGGAGAAGCATCTTGGCGTGCGGCTGTTCAACCGCACCACACGGCAATTGATGCCGACCGAGCATGGCACCGTGTTTTATGCCGGCGCCAAGCAGGTGCTGGAGGCGATCACCGAGGCGGAGGCCGCCGTCTCGGCGCTCTCCGGCCAGCCACGCGGCACCATCAAGGTGACGGCGCCGCTCGGCCTCGGGCGCAGGCTGGTGGCTTCGGGGATTCCCGATTTCCACGACAAATATCCTGATATCGAGGTGCGGCTCAGGCTCTCCGACCACAATGTCGACATCATGAAGGAAGGCATCGACGTCGCCTTCCGGCTTGGCATCATCGAGGATTCCAGCCTGCGGATGCGCGGCATCATGGACTGCGAACGCGTGCTGGTGGCCGCGCCCAAATATCTGGAGGCGCGCGGTGAGCCGGCGGAGCCGCAGGAACTGATCGGCCGGAAGCATGACTGCCTGATGCTGCGCTATTCCGGTGCCCGCGAATATGTCTGGACCTTGCAGACCCCCACCGGGCCGCAGAAATTCGAGGTGCACGGGCCCTACGATACCGATGATGGCGACGTGCTGACCGGCTGGGCATTGTCCGGGCGCGGCATCATCAACAAGCCGCGCTTCGAGGTCGAGCCGTTCATCCGCGACCGGCGGCTTAAGGTGATCCTCGCCAACACGCCACCGACGCCGGTGCAATTCGCCGCCGTCTATCCGCACAAGAAACTGCAAGACCCGAAGGTGCGGCTGTTGCTCGACTTCATGGCGGAGCGCTGCCAGCGGCTGATCAAGGATATTCTCGCCGGGAAATAGAGCTGGCCGGCAAGTGACTGCCTGCTGGTCCATTCACCGGGCTTGCCTTGCCAGAGGACGAACTTAGCTTCGTCCTCTGCGCGGTTTGACCCGGGCAATCCGCACCTGGATGAGATACGAGCAGCCGATGGGCAACACCACGACAATGCATCTCGCCGTCTCACTTGATCTCACATCCATGCCAACGCCGGACTTCGGCCTTGTTGCCGGCCTTGCCCGCAAGGCGGAAGAGGCGGGCCTGGACATGGTCATTATCGCCGATTCCGGACCTGGCAGCGCCGTTTCCAGTAGCCCGTTCGAGGCGACGACACTCGTGGCGGCGCTGGCAACAGTAACCAGCAGGATCGGCCTGGCCGCTGGGGCCTCGACCGTTGTCCACCAGCCCTACAATCTGGCGCGTCGTTTCGCGTCCCTCGACATCATCAGCCACGGCCGTGTCGGCTGGAACGCATCGCTGAGACAAAACCCGCGCGAGGCCGCCAACTTCAGCAAGCCCGAAGGATTTTCGGACGAGGATTTTCGCCGCCGTGCGGAGGAATTCGTCGGCATCGTGCAGGGTCTGTGGCAGGGCTGGGATGCGAATGCGCTGCTGTTCGACAAGAGTGGCGGCCGCTTCCACGATCCGGACAAGATTCACCTGCTCGATCACAAGGGCGAATTCTTTTCCGTGCGCGGACCGCTCAACATCGCACGATCACCGCAGGAGATGCCGGTGCTGGTTCTGTCCGGCCTGTCCGAGCCCGACATGGATATCGCCGCCCGCACCGCCGATGTCATCCTGCTGGACGATGGACCGGCCGAAGGCGCAAAAGTACGCCTTGACAATCTGAAACGCCGCATCATGGCCGCCGGGCGCGATCCGGACGCCGTGCGGGTGCTGATGAATGTCTCGCTCGCCGCCGGTGATAGACCTGACGCCATCGCCGACAGGCTGGAGGAACGGTTCCAGTCAAGGAGTTGCGACGGGTTCAACATCCTGATGCCGGCGCGGGGTCCGGCGCTCGACGATTTCGTCGATCGTGTCGTGCCGGAGTTGCGGCGGCGCGGCCTCGTTCGAGGGGGCTATCGTGGAACAACCTTGCGCTCGCATCTTGGGCTTGCCGGCGGAGGTGACCAATGATCGCGTCCCGCCAGATGAAGCTCGGCGCCTTCCTGTGGGCGACGGGCCATCACATCGCCGCCTGGCGCCACCCCAAGGCGCATGTGACGGCCGGCATCGACATCGACCATTATATCCAATTGGCGCGCACGGCCGAGGCGGCCAAGTTCGACATGATCTTCTGCGAGGACGCCGCCGGCCTGCGCGAAGCCAATGTCAGCATCGCCAGCCAGACGTCGCGGTCGATCGGCTTCGAGCCGATCAGCCTGCTTTCGGCGCTCGCCGTCCAGACCAGCCGCATCGGCCTCGTTTCGACGGCGTCGACGAGCTACAACGAGCCCTACGGCCTGGCGCGAATCTTCCTGTCGCTCGACCATCTGAGCGGCGGCCGGGCCGGCTGGAACCTGGTCACCTCGGCCAGCCCGATCGAAGCCGCCAATTTCGGCGCCACGGGCCTCAAGCCGCATGCCGACCGCTATGAGCGGGCGCGCGAATTCGCCGAAGTAGTTACCGATCTTTGGAGCGGCAAGGGTTCCGCTCACGAGGGCCAGAGCTTTTCGGTGCGCGATCCGCTCGACCTGCCGCGCTCGCCGCAAGGTGCGCCGGTCATGGTCCAGGCCGGCGCCTCGGATGTCGGCCGCGACCTTGCCGCCCGCACCACCGACGTCGTGTTCACCGCGGCACAGACCTTCGAGGAAGCCAAGGCCTTTTATGACGACCTCAAGGGGCGCGTGGCGGCCTATGGGCGTGAGCCGGACGACATCAAGATCATGCCGGGCGTAGCACCCGTGGTGGCGGAAACCGAGGCCGAAGCCCGGGAGAAACATGAGGAATTGCAGGAACTGATCCCCGACGATGTCGGCGTCGCGCTGCTGTCCAGCTATCTCAGTATTTCAGATCTGTGGCGCTATCCGGTCAACGGGCCGCTGCCCCAACTGCCGGAGAGCGAGGGCATGAAAAGCCGGCAGACGCTGGTTGTCGAGCAGTCGCGCCGCGACGGGCTCTCCATCCGCCAGCTTGCCCGCCACTTCGCCGGCGCACGCGGCCATTGGCGCATCGTCGGCACGGCGGCGCGGGTCGCCGATGAGTTGCAGGCACGGTTCGAAGGTGGTGCGGCCGACGGCTTCAACGTGATGCCGTCTTACTTCCCTGGCGAACTCGACGCCTTTGCCACGCTGGTCGTGCCGGAGTTGCAACGGCGCGGGCTGTTTCGCAGGGACTATGAGGGCCGCACGCTGCGTGAACATCTCGGCTTGAAACGGCCGGCTTAGCCGCGGCGCAAGCTTAGCTCGCCATCACCCTGTCATGGGGACGGTCGGCACTTGAGGCCGCCCCGTGCACGACCAGCGCCGTCATGATCTCGGCGGCGGCGAGTGCGGCGATCACCGGCGGGCGCTTGTCCTTGACGGCATCGCCGCCGATCGGCGAGACGAGGCGGGCAAATTCCGCTTCGCTGCCGTCGGCCGACTTTAGGAACCAGTTCCTGAATGTGGCCTTCTTGGTCTTCGAGCCGATCATGCCAACATAGGCCGCGTCGTCACGTTTCAACGCTTCGGCGACGATCAGGAAATCGAGCGCATGATCGTGGGTGAGGATGGCGAAGGCGGTGCCGGCCGGGGCGTTGCGCACCTCGGCCTCGGGCATCGGGGTCAGCCGCGTCTCGACGGTTTCCGGCATGCCTTCCAGCGCCTCGGCGCGTGTCTCGATGACGACGCCGTGGACGGGAAGAAGCGCTACCGTCGACGCCAGCGCCTGGCCGACATGGCCGCCACCGAAGATATAGACATGCGGCAGATGCGCCTCCTCGGCTTCGGCGGCCGCCACCAATTCGGCGGCGAGTGCGGCATCGACCAGCCGGATCAGCACCTCCACGCGCCCGCCGCAGCATTGGCCGATTTCTGGCCCCAGCGGCACATCCAGCGTGGCGCAGACTTCGTCGACCTCGATGCGGGTTTCTTCACCCTCCCCCTTGTGGGGAGGGTCGGACGACGCAGTCGTCCGGGGTGGGGGTTCTCCGGACGCTGCGCCCCCACCCCGGCCGGCCTTGCCGGCCGACCCTCCCCACAAGGGGGAGGGTGAAGACCCAACCATCTGCCGTGCCCTGTCGATCGCCATATATTCAAGCTGGCCGCCGCCGATCGTGCCAAAGATCGCCGACGCCGAGACGAGCATGAAGGCGCCCTTCTCACGCGGCGTCGAGCCTCTTGTCCCGGCCACCTCGACCAGGGCAAGCCGGCCGGTGCTGCCGAGAAAGGCTTTCAGGCTTTGCACTTTCGAGTTCATGGTTCACGTTCCCGAACAGGCAATATAGGGTTTTTCGGCTGGGATTGCACGTTTGCCGGCCTTCAGTCGCCGGCCTTGACCTCGTTCTTCAGCCGCTCGATCGCCATCAGCACGCGTTCCGGCGTTGCCGGCGCATCGAGACGCGGGCAGATCTTGTGGTCGGCAACGCTGGCAACCGCATCGGACAGCGCGTGCAGGACCGCCATGCCATGCGGCAGCGGCGGCTCGCCCACCGCCTTGGAGCGATGGATGGTCGGCTCATAGGCTTGCGACCAGTCGGTCAGCGCCACATTGAAAATCTTCGGGCGATCCGACGCCAGCGGGATCTTGTAGGTCGAGGGCGCATGCGTGCGCAGCCGGCCCTTGTCGTCCCACCACAGCTCTTCCGTCGTCAACCAACCCATGCCCTGGATGAAGCCGCCCTCGACCTGGCCGATATCGATCGCCTGGTTCAGCGACCGGCCGCAATCGTGCAGGATATCGGCGCGCTCGACGACATATTCGCCGGTCAGCGTGTCGACCGACACCTCCGCGCAGGCCGCGCCATAGGCGTAGTAATAGAAGGCATGGCCCTGGCCCTTGCTGCGGTCCCAATGGATTTTCGGGGTCTTGTAGAAGCCGGCGGCCGAAAGCTGGACGCGCGCAATATAGGCCTGCTTGATCAGGTCGTTGAAGCTGACCTCCTGGTTGCCGACCCGCACCCGGTTGGGCAGGAACACCACCTGATCGATCGGCACCTGGTACTTTTCGGCGGCGAAATCGGTCAACCGCTGGCGAATCTGGCGCGCTGCATTCTGCGCCGCCATGCCGTTGAGGTCGGCGCCCGATGACGCCGCCGTCGGCGCGGTGTTCGGCACCTTGGCGGTGGTGGTGGCGGTGATCTTCACCCGGTCGAGGTCGATCTGGAATTCTTCCGCAACGACCTGCGCCACCTTGAGGTGCAGGCCCTGGCCCATTTCGGTGCCGCCATGGTTCATGTGCACCGAACCATCGGCATAGACATGCACCAGCGCGCCAGCCTGGTTGGACTCGGTCTTGGTGAAGGAAATGCCGAACTTCACCGGCGTCAGCGCCAGGCCGCGCTTGATGAAGCGGCTGTTGGCGTTGAAGGCTGAAATTTCGCGCCTGCGCCGCGCGTAACTGGCACTTTCCTCGAGTTCGGCGACGATGCGCTGGATGATGCAGTCCTCGACCTTCTGGTGATAGGGCGTGACATTGCGGCCGCCGATCGCTTCCATCGGGTCATAGAAATTCAGTTTGCGGATTTCGAGCGGATCCTTGCCGACAGCGAAAGCCACCTCGTCGATGACACGCTCGGCGCCGACCATGCCTTGCGGGCCGCCGAAACCGCGAAAGGCGGTGTTGGAGACGGTGTTGGTGTAAAGCGGCGCCGATTTGGCCAGCACGTTCGGGTAGAAATAGGCGTTGTCGCAGTGGAACAGCGCCCGGTCGCCGACCGGCCCGGACAGATCGGCGGAGAAGCCGCAGCGCAAGGCGTAGGTGAAGTCGACGCCGAGAATATTGCCCTCGTCGTCGAAGCCGACTTCATAGTCGATGGCAAAATCATGCCGCTTGCCGGTGGCGGTCATGTCCTCGTCGCGGTCGAGGCGGATCTTGACCGCGCGCTTCAGCTTCTTGGCCGCGATGGCGGCGATCGCGGCACACTGGTTTGCCTGCGTTTCCTTGCCGCCGAAGCCGCCGCCCATGCGGCGCACTTCCACCGTCACCGCGTGACTCGGCACGCCGAGCGTGTGGGCCACCAGATGCTGCGTCTCGCTCGGCCCCTGGGTCGAGCAGTAGACGGTCACTTCATCGTCCTCGCCGGGGATTGCCAGCGACACCTGGCCTTCGAGGTAGAAATGATCCTGGCCGCCGACCCACATGCGGTTCTTGATGCGGCGTGGCGCTGCCGCGATGGCCGCGGCCGCATCGCCGCGGCGCAAGATCAGCGGCGTGGTCACCTGCTTGTCGTTGACCGGATCGAGATCCCAGATGCCGATCACGGCAGGCAGTTCTTCATACTCGATTCTGGCCAGGCGCGCCGCGTGGCGCGCGGCCTCACGCGTCTCGCCGATCACGGCGAAGATCGGCTGGCCAAAGAACTGCACCTTGCCTTCGGCGAGCACCGGGTCGTCATGCATGTTGCTGGGCGAAACATCGTTCTCGCCGGGCACGTCGGCATAGGTCAGGACATCGACGACCCCAGCGGCGGTCCGCACCGCCGACAGGTCGACGCTCCTGAGAATGCCGTGCGCCACCTTGGACAGGCCGAGGCCGACATGCAGCGTGCCGGCCGGCTCCGGCATGTCGTCGATGTAGACCGCTGTTCCGCTGACATGTTTGTGCGCGGAATCATGCCGCTGGTCGGTGGCGACGCCGCCGGTGATTTTTTCGGCCTTGAGGTTGGGGGCAGCGTGCTTGTTCATCGAGCGCCTCTTTTCCCTTCTCCCCGTTCAGGGGGAGAAGGTGGCCCGGAGGGCCGGATGAGGGGCCGCGCCAAGGCTGATAAGTTTCCGGCAGCTGGCACAGCACGGCGCCGCCCCTCATCTGCCTGCCGGCATCTTCTCCCCGTGAACGGAGAGAAGGACGCTATTCGCGACCGTCCGGTCCCTTGGCCGAATGAGTTGATCTGCAAGCCCATCACGCTGCCTCGTGCCTTGAAACCTGGATCGGCTCGCTTGTGCCGCTGGTCTCGGCAAAGAACCGCAAGAGAAGATTACGAGCCGCCAGAGCCCGGTATTCGGCGCTTGCCCGCATATCGGTCAGCGGCGTGAAATCCTTGGCGTATTCGGCCATTGCAGCCTCGACCGTCTGTTCGGTCCACGGCTTGCTCAGCAAGGCCTGTTCGACGGCCGACGCTCGCTTCGGCGTCGCCGCCATTCCGCCATAGGCAATGCGCACATCCGCGACCGTGCCGTCCTTGGCGACCGTCAGGAAAAAGGCGCCGAGGGCCGCCGTGATGTCTTCGTCGCGGCGCTTCGTGATCTTATAGACAGCGAACTTTGTGCCCTTGGCCGGCACCGGAACGTCGACGGCCTCGACGAACTCACCGGGCTGCCTGTCCTGTTTGCCGTAGGCGATGAAGAAGGTTTCCAGCGGGATCGTGCGCCGCTTGTCGCCCTTGCGCAGTGTCAGCCGCGCGCCAAGCGCGATCAGCGGCGGTGGCGTATCGCCGATCGGCGAGCCGTTGGCGATGTTGCCGCCGATAGTGCCCATGTTGCGCACCTGTTCGCCGCCGATGCGGTCGAACAGCGGCCCGAGCGCCGGGATGCGTTTCGACAGCGTCGAGAAGGCTTCGGTGTAGGTGACGCCGGCGCCAATCGTTATCACGCCGTCATCTTCCGAAATGGTGCAAAGCCCGTCGAGATCGCCGATGAAAATCGCCGGCGAGATGTCGCGCATGTGCTTGGTCACCCACAGGCCGACATCGGTCGAACCGGCGACGATGGTGGCGCCGGGTTCCTTATCCAACACCGTGGCGAGATCGTCGACATCGGTCGGCACGATTAGCCGCGCCTTGCCCGACCCGATTTCGATCCGGGCTCGGTCATCAAGCGCCTGCAGTCGTGCGGTAATGTCCTGACGCTCCGTGGCGAGCGGGTCGTTCGCCGCCTTGCCGTAGCTGGAGATGGCGTGCGCGGCACGCATGATCGCCTCGTAGCCGGTGCAGCGGCAGAGATTGCCTTGCAAAGCCTTTTCGATCGCCGCATCCGATGGGTCCGGCGACTTCATCCACAGCCCATAGAGCGACATGACGAAGCCCGGGGTGCAGAAGCCGCATTGCGAGCCATGGAAATCGACCATCGCCTGCTGGACGGGATGCAACTGGCCAGGTTCCCCGCGCAGATGCTCGACGGTGACGACATGGGTGCCGTCGAGCGAGCCAAGGAAGCGGATGCAGGCATTGACGCTTTCATAGACCAGGCCATCGGCCGAAAGCTTGCCGACCAGCACGGTACAGGCACCGCAATCGCCCTCGGCGCAGCCTTCCTTGGTGCCGCGCAGCGAACGGTCGAGCCGCAGCCAGTCGAGCAAGGTCGCGTCGGGCGACACGGACGACAGCACGACATCGCTGCCATTGAGGATGAAGCGGATCTCGTTGCGGATATTGACCTTGGCCATGCCTCAACTCCCCCTGTAGGTGGAATAGCCGTAGGGCGAGATCAGCAACGGTACATGATAATGCACTGCCTCCGCCATGCCGAAGCGGATCGGCACGCTATCGAGGAAGGCCGGCTTTGGCAGTTTCGTGCCCTGGCCGCGCAGGTAGTCGCCTGCCGCGAACACCAGCTCGTATTCACCGGCGCGGAATTCACTGCCTGCGAGCAGCGGCGCGTCGCAGCGGCCATCGGCATTGGTGGTAACTGTCTTCAGATGTGCCCGCGCGTCGCCGTCGAGACGGTAGAGCGCGATCGACAATCCCGCCGCCGGCCTGCCGGTGGCCGTGTCCAGGACGTGCGTCGTCAGACGACCGCCATCGGCTTTCGACGTTTCTGCCACTGGCCGCCTCCCATGCTGGTACAACAGAACAATATTGATGAATTGTGCGCCAATTAAAGGCGATGCATAAGTCCCGGTCGAGCGGAGTGCGACAAAAACACTTTCAAAAATTTTCGGGGGAATGCGAGAAGCACCCTTTCGATATCCTGATCATACTTCGGGCCATGCCGGCGGGAGGGACGATGCGTTACACCAGGGACATGCGCGGCTATGGAGCCAATCCGCCGGATCCGAAATGGCCTGGCGGTGCCCATGTCGCCGTGCAGTTCGTCGTCAACTACGAAGAGGGCGGCGAGAACTGCGTTCTGCATGGGGATAAGGCCTCGGAAGCCTTCCTATCGGAGATCGTCGGCGCCGCGCCGTGGCTCGGCCAGCGCCACTGGAACATGGAATCGATCTACGAATATGGCGCCCGCGCCGGCTTCTGGCGGCTGCTTCGGCTGTTTAGCGAGGCCGAGGTCCCCGTGACCTGCTATGGCGTAGCCACAGCGCTCGCCCGCTCGCCGGACCAGGTTACGGCCATGCAGGAAGCCGGCTGGGAAGTCGCCTCGCATGGGCTGAGATGGATCGACTACCGCGACCACAGCGCCGAAGACGAGCGCCGCGACCTCGAAGCGGCGATCAAACTGCATTATGAGGTGACCGGCCAGCGCCCGACCGGCTGGTATACGGGCCGCACATCCGTCAACACGGTGCGCCTGGTGGCTGAAGAAGGCGGCTTCGACTATGTGTCGGACACCTATGACGACGAGCTGCCCTACTGGTTCGAGCACGAGGGCGGCACGCAGCTCATCATCCCCTATACGCTCGACGCCAACGACATGCGCTTCGCCACGCCGCAGGGCTTCAATTCAGGCGACCAGTTCTATGCCTATCTGAAGGACAGTTTCGACACGCTCTATGCCGAGGGCAAGGCCGGGCGGCCGCGCATGATGAATATCGGCCTGCACTGCCGCCTCGTCGGGCGGCCGGGCCGGGTAGCGGCGCTGAAGCGTTTCGTCGACTATGTGAAATCGCACGACAAGGTCTGGCTGGCGCGGCGCGTCGACATCGCCCGCCATTGGCAAGAGAACCATCCCTACAGGCCGGCGGCACTCAGACCATCGAAGATGGAGTTTGAAACATTCGTGCACGCCTTTGGCGGCGTGTTCGAGCATTCGCCCTGGATCGCGGAGCGGGCCTATGAGCTGGAGCTCGGTCCGGCGCACGATACATCAGGTGGCCTGCACAATGCGCTCTGCCGCATCTTCCGTGCCGCAAGCGAGACCCAGCGGCTCGGCGTGCTCAACGCCCATCCCGACCTTGCCGGCAAGCTGGCCAAGGCCAAGCGGCTGACGGCGGAATCGACCCGGGAGCAGGCGTCGGCCGGGCTCGACGCGCTGACCGACAAGGAACGCGAGTTGTTCTCCAAGCTCAACGCCGCCTACGTCACCACTTTCGGCTTCCCCTTCATCATCGCGGTGAAGGGCAAGACCAAGGAGGAAATCCTGGCGGAATTCGAGGCGCGCATCGGCAACAGCCGCAGCGTGGAATTCGAGACCGCCTGTAAACAGGTCGAGCGCATCGCGCTGCTCCGCCTCAGGGACATGCTACCGCAATAGGTTTGAACCCATGGATACGATCAGGATGCCCGAGCGCACCTACTACGCACCGCAGGGCGGCCATTCCGGCCAGACCGAGCTTTTGACCGGCCGCGCCGTCTTCACCGAGGCCTATGCCGTCATTCCCAAGGGCGTGATGCAGGACATCGTCACCAGCGCCCTGCCATTCTGGGACAAGACCCGCGTCTGGATATTGTCGCGTCCGTTGTCCGGTTTTGCCGAGACGTTCTCGCAATACATTGTCGAGGTCGCGCCCGGCGGCGGCAGCGACAGGCCCGAGCCCGATGCAGGCGCCGAGGGCGCGCTGTTCGTGGTCGAGGGCGAACTGACGGTTATGCTCGCCGGCAAGAAGCATAACTTAAGGCCCGGCGGCTTTGCCTTCCTGCCGCCAGGCAGCGGCTGGACGGTTCACAACGAGGCCAAGGCTGCCGCTCGTTTCCACTGGATTCGCAAGGCTTACGAGGTGGTCGACGGTCTCGACACGCCGGAAGCCTTCTTCACCAACGAGCAGGAGATCACGCCGACGCCGATGCCCGGCACCGAGGGCCGCTGGGCAACGACGCGCTTCGTCGACCCCGCCGATCTGCGCCACGACATGCACATGACCATCGTCACGCTCGAGCCCGGCGCCGTCATCCCGTTTGCCGAGACGCATGTCATGGAGCACGGCCTCTACGTGCTCGAAGGCAAGGCCGTCTATCGCCTTAACCAGGACTGGGTCGAGGTCGAGGCCGGCGACTTCATGTGGCTGCGCGCCTTCTGCCCGCAGGCCTGCTACGCCGGCGGCCCCGGCAAATTCCGCTATCTGCTCTACAAGGACGTCAACCGGCACGCCAAGCTCGGCGGGGCGGGTATCGGCGGGCGCGCGCGGTGACCCGCATCACGGCTCGGCCGTTGACCCGCGAGGCCTTTGCCGGGTTCGGCGACGTCATCGAGATGGGCGGCGACAACCACTATCCGATCAATGGCGGCAAGGCCGAGCGCTACCATGCTCTGGCGACCGCCGAAGCGACAGGGCCTAACGCCCGGGTGCTGATCTCGATGGTGCGCGGTACGCCTTACGAGATGCCGCTGAAGCTGACCATGGTCGAGCGCCACCCCTTCGGCAGCCAGGCGTTCATTCCGCTGTCGCCGCGCCCGTTCCTGGTCGTCGTATGCCATGACGGCAAGGAAGGCCCAGGCGAACCGCACGCCTTCATCACCGCGCCCGGACAAGGCATCAACCATTCCCGCAATCTCTGGCATGGCGTGCTGACGCCGATCGGCGAGCCTCAGGATTTCCTGATCGTCGACCGCGGCGGCGACGGCTCAAACCTCGAGGAATTCCATTTCTCGCACGCCTATGAGATCCATCTTCCCGACGAGACCCAGTCATGACCGAGATTTCGCTGATCGACCGCCTGCTCGACGTCGTCGAGCACGACATCGTGCCGAAGACGGCGGATGGCGTCGCGCATGGCAACAAGCTGTTCGGCGCGGCGATCCTGCGGAAAGCCGACCACTCGCTCGTGCTGGCAGAAACCAACAACGAGATCGAAAACCCGCTCTGGCACGGCGAGGTGCATTGCCTGAAGCGCTTTTACGAGATGCCCAAGGCCGAGCGCGTCGACACCAAGGACGCCATTTTCCTTGCCACGCACGAGCCCTGCTCGCTCTGCCTGTCGGCGATCACCTGGACGGGCTTCGACAATTTCTACTACCTGTTCAGCCACGAGGATTCGCGTGACAGCTTCGCCATTCCGCATGACCTGAAAATCCTGAAAGAGGTCTTCACCCTCGATCCGGGCGGCTACAATGCCGAGAACGCCTACTGGAAGAGCTTTTCCATACGCAGACTGGTGCGGGCGTTGCCCGAGGCCGAACGCCAGCGGCTGGAAGCGCGCATCGGGAAAATCTCGGCGCGCTATGACGAGCTGTCGGACGCCTACCAGGCAAGCAAGGCCGAGAACGACATCCCGCTGAATTGAAGGTCGCGGAATTTCGCAGATTATCGTCTCTTGAATTGCCCCCTTTATGGGGGCATATTGCGCCATGGAGAAGCGCAGGCCTGCTTATGATCTTGATGTGATCAAGACGACATTTGGGTCTGTCGATACGGTGGCAATCACAACATCGGCGCTGCGCCATTGGCCTTGGTTTCGATCGCGCGGGCGTGGTCGAGGTGATCGGCGGCGAAAGATGTTCGTAAAGTCGATGACTACCTTCGCGGATCATCGGGTCTGGCAGGATGTCTATCATGTCCCGCCACGCGACCTGATCCTGTACGTGAAATTCCAGGCGGATGTCGTGACCGAATTCACGATTATGTCGTTCAAGGAGAAATGACCATGGCGACGAGAGAAAGCAGTGAAACGAATACGATGATCTCTCCCGAAACCGGAGAACCGCTGATGCGCGGAGTGCGTCCATTCACCGTGACCTATAAGGGCGAAAGCATGATTGTCGACCTGCCAGGTTACTATCCGGCATCGGGCGGCGAAGGCGTGCATGTCGGAGACGACATGATCGCTGTCGACGCGGCTCTGCGCGTTCTCAAGGAAAAGATCGACGGTGTCCCCGCCCCTGCAACCATCCGTCGTGTCCGCACGAAACTCAAACTGTCGCAGCGCGAGGCGGGATCTCTGTTCAAGGTTGGCGAGAACGCCTTCGACAAATATGAACGCGGTTTGATCGAGCCGAGTGGCCCGACCATTCAACTGATGACCCTGCTTGAAAGGCACCCCGAACTGCTGGATGAATTGCGGTAGCGGCACAGGTCGCATAATTCGCTGCTCCAGTCGCGAATCGCGATTGAAAGTTGCGGCGCGACGGGGCGTTATGCGCGCCATGAAAATCGTCACCGAATTTCCCCGCAAGGTCGTCGAATTTCCCGACATGGGCATCGTCATGCCGGATGGCTGCCGGCTGTCGGCGCGTGTGTGGATGCCGGAAGATGCCGGCGACGATCCGGTGCCGGCAATCCTCGAACATCTGCCCTACCGCAAGCGCGACGGCACGATCTTTCGCGATCAGCTGACGCATCCCTATTTTGCCGGCCACGGCTATGCCTCGATCCGCGTCGACATGCGCGGCAATGGCGATTCCGAAGGGCTGATGGACGACGAATATTCCGAGCAGGAACTGCAGGACGCCTGTGATGTCATCGCCTGGGCGGCGGCGCAGCCCTGGTGCAACGGCAATGTCGGCATGATGGGCATCTCCTGGGGCGGCTTCAACTGCCTGCAGGTGGCGGCCAAGCAGCCTCCGGCGCTGAAGGCGGTGATCAGCCTGTGCTCGACCGTTGACCGTTATGCCGACGACATCCACTACAAGGGCGGCTGCCTGCTGCTGGAAAATTTCGGCTGGGCCTCGACGATGCTTTCCTATTCGTCGCGGCCGCCGGATCCGCTGATTGCCGGTGGCAACCGCTGGCGCGATTTGTGGCTCAGCCGGCTGGAGAACCAGCCTTTCCTGCTGCCCCTGTGGCTCAGCCACCAGCACCGCGACGCCTACTGGAAACGCGGTTCGATCTGCGAGGATTTCTCGGCGGTCAAGGCGGCCGTGCTGTCGATCGGCGGCTGGCATGACGGCTATCGCAACACGATCTCTCATCTCGTCACCAACATCGAGGCGCCGGTCAAGGGCATCGTCGGTCCTTGGATCCACAAATACCCGCATTATGCCGGGCCGCAGCCGGCCATCGGCTTCCTGCAGGAAGCGCTGCGCTGGTGGGACCATTGGCTGAAGGGTTCAGAGACCGGCGTCGAGGCTGATCCCGCCTACCGTGCCTATGTGATGGACAGCGTGCGCCCGGCACGCTGGCACCCGGAACGGCCAGGCCGCTGGGTGGCGGAGAAGCAATGGCCGTCGCCAGCCATCAAGGCGCATTCGATCGAGCTGATCCCCGTCGGCGGCAGGCCGGCCATAGTCGCCTCGCCGCAAAGCTGCGGGCTCGCCGGCGGCGAGTATTTTCCGTTCACCTTCGGCCCGGAACTGCCGGGCGACCAGCGCCTTGACGATGCGCTGTCGGTGTGTTTCGACCAGCCGGAACTTACCGAGGCCATCGACATCGTCGGTGCGCCGGAAGTTCGGGTCACGCTCGCTTCCGACCGCCCGCAGGCCAATATTGCGATCCGGCTGTGCGACGTGCATCCCGACGGCGCTTCGGAATTGATCTCCTATGGCGTGCTCAATCTGACGCACCGCAACTCGCACGAATTCCCCGAAGCGTTGGCGCCGGGCGAAACCGCGTCGGCGCGCGTGGTGCTCGATCAGTGCGCCTACCGGGTGCCCGCCGGCCACCGCCTGCGCATCGCGGTGTCGAACGCCTATTGGCCCGCCATCTGGCCCTCGCCGGAGCCGGTCCAGCTGACCTTGTCGGCCGCCGCGCTATCCCTGCCGCTGCGCCCGCTGGCGGCGGGCGACGAAGTAACGTTCGCCGAGCCGGAAGGCGCTACACCCTGGGCGACCGAGACGGTTCGGCCCGCCAAGTCCGAGCGCCATGTCGATCGCGACGAAAAGACCGGAATTGTCGCGCTTTCGATAACGGACGACTTCGGCGAAGTCCGTGATCTCGACCATGGCCTGGCCAATGGCAGCATTGTGCGCGAGACCTGGGCGATCCATCCTGACAATCCTTTGTCAGCCTCGGGCAAGACGCACTGGACACAGACCCTGTCGCGAAATGGATGGTCGGTGCGCACCGAGACATGGGCGGAGATGCGATCGGACGCTGAATATTTCATCGTCAGTGCCAGAATCGAAGCCTACGAGGGGGAAAGACTCGTCTTCGAGCGCAATTTCGAGGAAAAGGTCCCGCGCGCACTGGTTTGAACGCCGAACCTGTTGGTCCAAAAGCGACGTGCGATTTACGCCACGGCATGTCGCATTCGGTCTTGCTTACCGCTTTCTCTTGCGGTCATTATTCCCTTTAACAAGAAGCAAGAAAATCGACCGCAGAGTCGAACCAACAGAGTGAGGAACTCAAATGTCAAACGAACTGGAATTCCTTAGCCGGCGCGTCGCGTCCGGCAAACTGAGCCGTCGTGATTTTCTCGGGCGGGCAGCCGCGCTCGGCATCGCCGCCCCCTTCGCCAACGCACTGCTTTCCAGCGCCGCGCGCGCGGCAGGTCCGGTCAAGGGCGGCACGCTGAAGGCCGGCCTGGTCGGCGGTGAATCCACCAACAGTCTCGATCCGGCGCTGATGATGACGCAGGTGCCGTTCGCGTTCGGCAAGTGCTGGGGCGAAATGATCGTCGAGCTGTCGCCTGAGGGTAAGCTCGAGAACCGCATCGCCGAGGAGATCGGCTCGTCCAAGGACGCCAAGGTGTGGACGCTGAAGATCCGCGACGGCGTCGAGTTTCACAACGGCAAGACCGTGACCGCCGAGGACGTCGCCGCCACGCTCGAGCGCCATTCGGACGAAAAGTCGAAATCCGGCGCGCTCGGCTACATGAAGGGCATCCAGACCATCAAAGCCAATGGCAAGGAAGTGGTGCTGACGCTCAAGGAAGCCAACGCCGACCTTCCTTACCTGCTCAGCGACTATCACCTGATCGTCCAGCCCAATGGCGGCAAGGACAAGCCCGATGCCGGCATCTCGGCCGGCCCTTATGTGGTCAAGACCAACGAGCCCGGTGTGCGCCATGGCGGCGAGCGCTTCGCCAACTACTGGCAGGGCGACAAGATGGGCCACGCAGACCAGATCGAGGTCATCGTCATCAACGACGCGACGGCGCGCACGGCGGCCCTGCAAGGCGGCCAGGTCAACATGATCAACCGCGTCGAGCCGAAGATCGTCGACCTGATCAAGCGCGTGCCGGGCGTGACCATCCGCAACCATGCCGGTCCGGGCCACTACGTGTTCATCATGCATTGCAACACGGCGCCGTTCGACAACAATGACCTGCGCATGGCGCTGAAGCTCGCCATCGACCGCGAAGAAATGCTGACCAAGGTGCTGCGCGGCTATGGCTCGCTCGGCAACGACTTCCCGATCAACGCGTCCTATCCGCTGTTCACCGAAATCGAGCAGCGCAAGTACGATCCCGACAAGGCCAAGTTCCACTACAAGAAGTCCGGTCATGACGGCACGGTGTTGCTGAGGACCTCGGACGTCGCCTTCCCCGGCGCCGTCGATGCGTCCCAGCTTTTCCAGCAGAGCGCGGCCAAGGCCGGCATCAAGATCGAGCTCAAGCGCGAGCCCGGGGATGGTTACTGGAACGAAGTCTGGAACAAGCAGCCGTTCTGCGCCTCCTATTGGGGCGGCCGCTCGACCCAGGACCAGATGTACTCGACCGCCTATCTGTCGACCGCCGACTGGAACGACACGCGTTTCATGCGCCCGGACTTCGACAAGATGGTTCTCGCCGCACGCGCCGAGCTGGACGAGGCCAAGCGCAAGCAGATGTACCACGATATGGCTGTCATGGTGCGCGACGAAGGCGGCCTCATCCTGCCGATGTTCAACCAGTTCATCGACGCCACCGGTGCCAAGGTCGATGGCTGGGTGGACGATCCGCACCAGGAACTGATGAACGGCTACGCCTTGGCGAAGTGCTGGCTGCAGGCCTGAGCCCGGCTTTGCAGAGATGTCGTCGCCCGTTGTGAAACTAATTGCCCAGCGCATCGCGCTGGGCATCCTCCTTCTGTTGGCCATATCGGTCCTGATTTTCGCCGGCACGCAGATCCTGCCCGGCGACGTCGCGCAAGCCATACTCGGACAGTCGGCGACGCCGGAGTCGCTCGCCAATCTACGCGAGCAGCTCGGGCTCAACGACCCGGCCTATATCAGGTATTTCCGCTGGCTTGGCGGCGTGCTCACAGGCGACCTCGGCACGGCCATGTCGAGCGGGCAAGATATTGCCACCTCGATCAAGGACCGGCTGTGGAACACGCTGTTCCTGGCCTTCTGGGCGGCGATCGTGGCTGTGCCGCTGGCGATCATCCTGGGTCTGATCGCGGTGCGCTACCGCAATGGCTGGGTCGACAAGTTGATCTCCGGGCTGGCGCTCGCCTCGACCTCCTTCCCGGAATTCTTCGTCGGTTATCTCCTGGTCTATTTCTTCGCCGTGAAATGGCAGGTCTTCCCCGCCATCTCGACCGTCTATGACGGCATGCCCCTTGGCGAGCGGATGCAGGCGATCGCGCTGCCTGCGACAGCACTGACGCTGGTGGTGCTTGCCCACATGATGCGCATGACCCGCGCGGCGATCCTCAACGTCATGCAGTCGGCCTATGTCGAAACGGCGGAGCTCAAGGGGCTTTCGGCCTTCGCCGTCATCCGCAAGCACGCTTTCCCGAACGCGATCGCGCCGATCATCAATGTCGTCATGCTCAACCTCGCCTATCTCATCGTCGGCGTCGTCGTGGTCGAGGTGATCTTCGTCTATCCCGGCATGGGGCAGTATCTGGTCGATCACGTCACCAAGCGCGACGTGCCCGTGGTGCAGGCGGTCGGCCTGATCTTCGCCGCCGTCTACATCAGCCTCAACATCATCGCGGACATTGCGGCGATCGTCGCCAATCCGCGTCTTAGACATCCAAAGTGAGGGGCGGGCATGCTTGACATAAAACGCATCCCCATCCCCGCCCTGATCGGCCTGGTGCTGACCGCCCTGTTCGTGCTGGCGGCGATCTTGGCACCGTGGATTTCGCCGCACGACAATGCCGAGATCGTCGGTGACGTCTGGGAACCGATGTCGGCTGTGCATTGGCTGGGTACCGACAATCTCGGTCGCGACCTGTTGTCCCGCATGATCTACGGCGCCCGCATCACCTTGTTCATCGCCGTTCTCGCCACCGCGCTGTCGTTCTCGCTCGGTGCCATACTGGGCTTCTCGGCGGCGGTGTTCGGCGGCTGGTTCGATACCATCCTGTCGCGCCTCGTCGACCTCTTGATGTCGATCCCGACGCTGATCATGGGCTTGGTCGTGCTCTCTGTTCTGCCAACGAACCTGGTGACGCTGATCCTGGTCATGGGCATTCTCGACTCGACCCGCGTCTATCGCCTGTCGCGCGCGGTTGCCGTCGACATCAACGTCATGGATTACGTCGAGGCAGCGAAGCTGCGCGGCGAAGGCAGCACCTGGATCATCTTCCGCGAAATCCTGCCAAACGCGCTGTCGCCGCTGGTCTCCGAACTCGGCCTGCGCTTCATCTACGCGGTGCTGTTCCTGTCGACGCTGTCCTTCCTCGGCCTTGGCGTGCAACCGCCTGACGCCGACTGGGGCGGCATGGTCAAGGAGAACAAGGACGGCATCGTCTTCGGCATAGCCGCGGCGCTCATTCCGGCGGCTGCCATTGCAGCCCTTGCCATCTCGGTCAACCTTGTCGCCGACTGGATTCTCAACCGCACGACAAGCCTGAAGGGAGGACGCGGGTGATGGCAGACAGCAAAGCGAAACCCGGCGTGCTGCTCGATATCCGTAACCTGCGCATCGAGGCGATGGTATACCCGCCCGGCGAGGCGCCAAGGAACATCGTGCTGGTGCATGATGTCTCGCTGACGCTCGAGAAGGGCAAGGTGCTCGGCCTGATCGGCGAGTCCGGTGCTGGCAAATCGACCATCGGCCTGTCGTCGATGGGTTATGGCCGTGGCGGCGTGCGCATCACCGGCGGCGAAGTCATTCTCAATGGCCGCGACATCCTGAAAGGCGGCAAGGAAGGTTTCCGCAAGCTGCGCGGCCGCGAGGTCTGCTATGTCGCGCAATCGGCGGCGGCGGCTTTCAATCCGGCGCACAGGCTGATGGATCAGGTGGTGGAAGCAACGCTGCTGCACGGCACGGCGACACGGGCCGAGGCCGAGAAGCGGGCCATCGCGCTGTTCAAGAAGCTCAGTCTGCCCAATCCCGAAACCATCGGCGAACGCTTTCCGCACCAGGTCTCGGGCGGCCAGTTGCAGCGTGTGATGACGGCGATGGCGCTGTGCTCGGAGCCGGACCTGATCGTCTTCGACGAACCGACGACGGCGCTCGACGTGACGACGCAGATCGACGTGTTGTCGGCGATCAAGGATGCCATCCGCGACACCCATGTGGCGGCGCTCTACATCACCCACGACCTTGCCGTGGTCGCCCAGGTCTCCGACGAGATCATGGTGCTGCGCCATGGCCGGCTCGTCGAATGGGGCGGCACCCGCCAGATCATCAAGGAACCGCGCCAGGAATACACCAACGCCCTGGTCTCGGTGCATGAGATCGAACATGCCGAGCAGAACCCTGGCGCCACGCCGTTCCTGTCGGTCAAGAACGTCACCGCCGCCTATGGCGGCGGCCACGTCAAGGTATTGAAGAACGTCTCGGTGGATATCTATCCCGGCCAGACGCTGGCCGTGGTTGGCGAATCCGGCTCCGGCAAGTCAACGCTGGCGCGCGCCATCACCGGGCTTTTGCCCCCTGAGCAAGGCACGGTCACCTTCGATGGACGCCCGCTGGCCAACCGGCTTGCCGACCGCCCGAAGGAGGATTTGCGCCAGCTGCAGATGATCTACCAGATGGCCGACGTGGCGATGAACCCGCGCCAGACCGTCGGCACCATCATCGGCCGGCCGCTCGAATTCTATTTCGGCATGCGCGGCAGGGAGCGCGACAGGCGTGTAGCCGAGCTGCTCGACGAAATCGAGATGGGCAAGGGCTTTGTCGACCGCTATCCGGCCGAGCTTTCCGGCGGCCAGAAGCAGCGCGTCTGCATCGCCCGCTCGCTGGCCGCCAAGCCCAAGCTGATCATCTGCGACGAGGTAACGTCCGCACTCGACCCGCTGGTGGCACACGGCATCCTCAAACTGCTCTTGAACCTGCAGCAGCACGAAAAGGTCGCCTATCTGTTCATCACCCACGATCTGGCGACGGTGAAGTCGATCGCCGATTCGATCGCGGTCATGTATCGCGGCGAGGTGGTGCGCTACGGCTCGAAGAGCAAGGTGCTGACACCGCCTTTCGACGCCTATACCGACCTTTTGCTGTCGTCGGTTCCGGAAATGGAGATCGGCTGGCTGGAGAAGGCGATCAAGGGGCGGCGCATGGAAAGTGCGGGGAATTAGCGATCGGCCGAATCAGGGACGGCAGCCGTCATCCAGATGCAACACAAGAACGCCACCGTCCTTCGGACGGGCGTCGCCTGTGTGACGTTGTTTTTTTCAAGAAGGGGTACGACATGAAGACTGAACTCGACCATCTCGCTGAACTCGCCGGCCGGGGCCGGATATCGCGTCGCGACTTTCTTGGCCGCACCGCGGCACTGGGCGTATCGGCGGCGCTGGCAACGACGCTGGCCGGGAAAGCCTTCGCACAGACGCCGGTCAAGGGCGGCATCCTCAAGGCCGGCCTGCAGGGCGGCGAATCGACCAACAGCCTCGATCCGGCGCTGAACCTCAGCCAGGTCACCTACAGCTTTGGCAAGCAGTGGGGCGAATATCTTGTCAGGCTGATGCCGGACAATAGCCTGACGCACCTGATCGCCGAGGAGATCGGCGCGTCCAAGGACGCCAAGACCTGGACGATCAAGGTGCGCGACGGCATCGAATTCCACAATGGCAAGACCGTTGCCGCCGAAGACGTCGCCGCCACGCTCGAGCGCCACGCCGACGAGAAATCGAAGTCGGGCGCGCTCGGCGTCCTCAAGAACATCAAGGGCATCAAGGCCAGCGGCAAGGAAGTCATCGTCACGCTCGGCGACGCCGACGCCGATTTCCCCTATCTGATGGCCGACTACCACCTCGTCATCCAGCCGAATGGCGGCAAAGACAACCCCAACGCGGGCATCGGCGCCGGTCCCTACAAGGTCACGGTCAACCAGCCCGGCGTGCGGCATGGCGGCGAGCGCTTCGCCAATTACTGGCGTGGCGACAAAGCGGGTCATGCCGACCAGATCGAGATCGTCGTCATCAACGACGCCACGGCCAGGCTGGCGGCGCTGCAGGGCGGCCAGGTCCACATGATCAACCGTATCGAGCCGAAGGTCGTCGACCTGGTCAAGCGCATTCCCGGCGTCAGCATCGAGAACGTGTCGGGCCGGGGCTATTACCCGTTCAACATGTTTTGCGACACGGCACCCTTCGACAACAATGATCTGAGGATGGCGCTGAAGCTCGCCATCGACCGCGACGAAATGCTTGAGAAGATCCTGCGCGGCTACGGCTCAGTCGGCAACGACTTCCCGATCAACGAGGCCTATCCCCTGTTTACCGCCATCGAACAGCGCAAGTTCGACCCGGAGAAGGCCGCGGCAGCCTACAAGAAGTCGGGTCACAGCGGCTCCATCCTGCTGCGCACCTCCGACGTCGCCTTCCCCGGCGCCGTCGACGCGGCCCAACTCTACCAGCAGTCCTGCGCCAAGGCGGGCATCAAGATCGAGATCAAGCGCGAGCCGGGAGACGGCTATTGGTCGGAAGTCTGGAACAAGCAGCCCTTCTCGCTCTCCTACTGGGGCGGGCGGCCGACGCAGGACCAGATGTATTCCACCGGCTATGTCTCGACCGCCGACTGGAACGACACACGCTTCAAGCGGCCGGAATTCGACAAGATGCTGTTTGCGGCGCGCGGCGAACTCGACCAGGACAAGCGCAAGGCGATCTACCACGACATGGCCGTCCTGATGCGCGACGAAGGCGGGCTGATCGTGCCATTCTTCAACCAGTTCATCGACGCGGCCGCGACCAGCAAGATCAGCGGCTGGGTGAAGAACCCGATCGGTGAAATGATGGACGGCTATGCGCTTGGCGAGTGCTGGCTGAACGCCTGATATCTCCCTGGGACTGAATAGCGCCGCGTGTTCAAACGACACGCGGCGCACGCTTTTTCGCCGAATTGCATGGAGGAGTTGATGGCACTCAAGTCCAAACTCTTGCTGATCATCCTCGACGGCGTGCCCTACCGGAACTGGCGCCGGCTGATGGGCAATCTCGAAGGTTGGGTGCAGTCCGGCGAGGCGCAAGTGTGGAAAATGCGTTCCGTGCTGCCGTCGACCTCCGCCTGTTGCTACGCTTCGATCCACACCGGGGTGTCGCCACAGGTGCACGGTATCCTGTCCAACGAGAACCGGTTCCGGGTCGAGCAGCCCGACATCTTCTGCGAAGTCAGCAAGGCCGGAGGCAAGACCGGCGCGGTCACCCACTCCTACTGGTCGGAATTCTTCCGTTCCTATCCATTCGATCTCGTCGAGGACATGGAATATGACGAGCCCGGCGGGCCGATCACGCATGGCCGCTTCCACACAATGACCGGCTACAACGCCCGCAACCAGATGACGCCGAGCGACGTCGACCTGTTCGCGACGCTGACCATGCTGACCAAACGCCACGGCATCGACTATGGCATCCTGCACACCTGCACGCTGGATTCTATGGGCCACCGTTTCGGCCATGACTGCCACGAGATGGACCATGCCTGCTACGCCATGGACGGCATGCTGGCGGCCTTCCTGCCGGGCTGGATCGCGGCCGGCTACGAGGTCATGGTTACCGCCGATCACGGTCAAACGGATCGCGGCCATCATGGCGGCCGTGATGATGAGATGCAGGATTTCGCGCTGTATTATTTCGGCGCCAGCAAGGGACCGGAGGCAGATGTACTGCTCGACCAGTTGCAGTTGGCGCCGACGGTGTTGAGCCGGCTCGGGGTGCCGGTGCCGGCGACGATGAAGGCGAAACCGTTTTTGGTGTGAGTGGGCAGCCGTGACGTTGGAGCCCCCTCCCCCCATTCCGGGTAGGGGTGAGGGGCAGCGTAAACGTCGAATATGATCACTCCAACGCTCGTGCTGCCCCTCATCCGCCTGCCGGCACCTTCTCCCCGTGGAACGGGGAGAAGGGATACTCTGGCAACCTTCCCGCTCTTCGGTTAGCCTCCGCGAATTCCTTGGCGGAGGATGAACCTTTTTGGGCTGTTCAGCGACAGAGCAGGCAGGAGCCAGGCGGCTCGACCGGCCATGACGGCGGCGACGGAGACCGATCGCGCGCTTGTCGACCGGGTCGCGAAGGGCGACCGGGCCGCCGTGCGGCTCCTGTTCATGCGTCACCACGCGCGGATCTACCGCTTCGTGGCGCGCCAGACGGGATCGGAGATGATGGCTGACGATATCGCGAACGAAGTGTTCCTTGAATTGTGGCGCCAGGCGCCGGGTTTCGAAGGACGCTCCGAAGTCTCGACGTGGCTGCTCGGCATCGCCCGGTTCAAGGCGCTGTCGCTGCTGCGCAAGAAGAAGGAAGACTGGATCGACGATGAGGCCGCAGCCGCGGTGCCCGACAGTGCCGACACGCCGGAAGTCGTCACCATGAAGGAAGACAAGGCCGCCGCCTTGCGGCGTTTCATCGACGCCTTGCCCGAAGAACACCGCACGGTGATCGACCTCGCCTATTTTCATGGACAGTCGGTGACCGAGATCGGCGAGGTGCTCGGCATCCCGGGGGCGACCGTCAAGACCCGGATGTTCTACGCCCGCAAGAAACTCGGCGAGGCCCTCAAGGCCGCCAGTTACGACAGGGGGTGGCCATGAGCGCCGCTGAAAAGATGTCGCGCCGCGACGAAATGGAAACGCTGCTGCCGTTCTATCTGAACGGCTCGCTGGAAGGGGCGGAACTGGAGGCCGTCGAGGAATGGCTGGCCAGCGATCCGGCCGCTCTTGCCGCCCTTGGCGAGGCCGAGGCCGAATTCTCGGGCACATCAGCCGCCAATGAAGCGATCCGCCCGCCCGCCGACGCGCTCAGCCGCTTCGCCAAGACGCTCGAGGCAGAGGCAGGACCGGCGCGGATGCCGGCCGGCTCGTCCTGGCTGGCGCAGGCCTGGGGCCGCTTCATGGCGGTGCCCGCCGGTGTCGCCTGGGCGGCGGCGGCGGTCCTGCTGGCGCTGATCGTGGTGCAGTCGCTGGTGCAGCCCGGCGGCAAAGGCAAGGATTTCGAGATTGCCGGCGCCGAGGACGATCTGGCGAAGATGCCGTTCGCGCTGGTCAAGTTCAAGCCGGATGCGAAGATGTCCGACGTTTCCAGCTTCCTCGGCGGCAAAGGGCTGAAGATCATCGGCGGACCGACCGCCGACGGCGTGTTCCGGCTCGCCATTCCCGCAGCCAACACGGCCGACTACACCAAGGAGCTCGGCCTTATTGCCGCCCAGCCTTTCACCGAGACTGTGATCGAGGGAAGGAAACCGGCTGATGGCGGCTGAGGCGGTCATTCGATTTGCGGCGATCCTGGAGCGGTTCACCGTTTCACCGAAACGTCGATCCGCTCCATCCGCTTTCCTTTTCGCAATTCCGGACGGAAAACCACTACGCACTTTTGCTGGAATTGCTTTGGCGGCGGCGGCGACAATCGCGGCCGTGCCTGCCTCGGCGCAGACCAGCGGGACCAATCCGGACGGCACGAAAATCGACTGTCGCAACGGGGCCAACGCGGCCGGTGCCGATTGCGCCAAGGACGGCAATGGCGCCAAGAACAGGGCCGGCGACGCGGGTCCTGGTCAGGCGGTCTTTCTTCCCGCCCTGATCGTCGATCTTTTTCCCAACCCTGCGCCGGTGCCGGCCCCACGGCCGCAGCCGGCGACGCCGCCGGCCAACAACCAGGCCGGTCCGCCGCCGAGCGGGCCGATCGTGTCGCCGACCGATCTCATCGCCGTTCAGCCGCCGCGCGCCGTCGCCGGTGACTTCGTGCCCGACGAGGTGCTGGTGACGGTCGATGGCGATGCCGGCGCCGTGCAGCAGATCGCCGCCTCCTTTGGCCTCGAAGTGCGCTCGCAGCGCCAGTCCCGGCTGCTCGGCACCACTCTGGTCCGCTTCGGCATTCCTGACGGCCGCCCCGTCGGCGTGGTATTGGCACAGCTTGCCGCCGACGGCCGCACGCAGCGGCGCGAACCCAACCACATCTACTCGCTGCAGCAGGCGGCCGGCATCGTAAACTATGCCTTTGACCGCATCGCGCTCGATTCCAGACAGGCCAGCGGCGAGAACGTCCGTGTCGCGGTGATCGATACCGGCATCGACGACAGCAATCCTGCGCTGGCCGGCGTCATCGCCGCGCAATTCGATGCCATGCCCGATGTGCCGATCGAAAAGCGCGACCATGGCACCTCGGTCGACGGGCTGATCGCCGGTGTCGGCGCGCTGGAGGGCATGGCACCGGGCGCCCGCATCTATCACGCCCGCGCCTTCGAAGGCGGCAAGTCGACGATGGACGTCATCCTGTCAGCGCTCGACTGGGCTGCCGAGCAGAACGTCAGCATCATCAACATGAGCTTCGTCGGCCCGAAGAACGACCTGCTCGGCACCGCCTGCCGCAATGCGTGGGCGCTCGGCATGGTGCTGGTCGCCGCCGCCGGCAACAACGGGCCGAAAGCGCCCTATGGCTATCCGGCCGCCTTCGACGGCGTCATCGCGGTGACCGCTACCGACGCCAAGGACGCGCTGATGCCGCAGGCCAATCGCGGCGCCTACGTCTTCATCTCGGCGCCGGGCGTCGAGATGGTGGCGCCGAGCGGCGCCGGTTCGGACGTGGTTACCGGCACGTCATTTGCCGCCGCGATCGTCTCCGGCGCAATCGCCAACCTGATCCATGCCGCGCCCGACCGCTCGGCCGACAACATCGAGAAGGCGCTCGCCACGACTGCCAGGGATCTCGGCCCCAAGGGGCGCGACAACGACTTCGGCTATGGGCTGCTGGATATCAAGGGAGCTGAGGCGGCTAAGGAGTAGTGTGCTGCTTTTAGGAATCCCGGCTAAATCCTTGCCAGCATTGCGAACTGGAATCGGTCGGCAATTAGTATGAGTAGCGAAGACGTGAAATTGATGTGAGCCTCCACATCCATAGTTGTGAGGTCGGGAGAGTCTCCATGAGCGACCGCATGCCGCCAACCGACCAGTTCCTTGTCTAGTCGATTTCGGACCTTTTGCATTGTGGATAGATCGAAGTTGAGAAGGCCGTAGTTTTCAGACAGCCTCGCGAAGTCCAAATTGGAACGAGCTTCGACGATTTTGCCATCAACCGAGTCGAACCCACAGTCGATGCGGGCTTGCAGATTCTTGACGAAAGCCTGGCGCGAATCGAGCGAATGGTTTCTGTCTCGCATGCTTTCAAAATCCGCATGAAACGCGCTGACCAAAAGCATCCAGTCCTGGTCCCGAACCCTACCGCCTTTCTCAACTAAAAATTTCAGGTAAGCGCGCACACATTCATTGTAGAAACCCTCCCAATTGGCATAGGCGAGCACGACAACCGCCTTGGACGCAACGCCGTAGACATCATTGCCCGCGAGTCGGCCGAATGATCTCTTGACCTCGGAGAGTTCCTTCGCTCGTCGCACCCTTGCAGCGTCGATCTCATCAAAGAAGTCGTCCAGTTTAGGCATTCGGGCTGAACCATTGCTCCCCAAATGGAATGGTTCGTTGTAATCTTACGGTCCCGCGTAGCCCGGATGCGCTCATGTCAGCGACCTCCGGCCGTTGCCAGAAGCGCTGGATTCTTTCGGCAACAAACTGGTCTGGATGTCCATGATTCATAATTGCAACCTTGTTCCGACCGATCCCCACCGCAATGGCTTCAAGCGCCCGCAAAGAGAACCGATTGGCGATGCCTTCACCGGCATCTTGCGGCGGGATCAACGCTCCGTTGCCAAGCACTCTATGGAGGGTCTCCACTGTCCAAGTGATCGTTTGCATAACTTCTACGCGATCCTTCCCGGCCAATATGTCAACAATCGTAGCATCAAGGAATTCTTGCACGTCTAAGCTGCGGTCGTAGTCAGCAAACGTATGCACGATTAGCCGCACTATGTATTCCACATCACGTTGCGTGCCCTTTTGTTCATTGGTAATTTGGAAAATGCCCTTAACATCATCCCGCTGCGCGAATGTGCGTATCGCCTGAGTGAACTCGGCATTGGCCAAGACCATGGAACAAGTCCTAACCTCTTGCTCGTTGGCATAAGCACCGCCTCGGTTGAGGCGCTGAAAGAGATCGAACTTGGTCTTTGGATCGCTGGGATGCTTGAGAATCTGGAAATCCACTCGAGCTCTTCGGAAGAACAATTGCAATGCCTTATCGAGCGGCACCTCGTTATCTTCCTTATGCTCCCAAACCATCCCTTCAAGCGACGGCAAATACTTGGTCTTTTGAAGTTTGGATCGACGACTTTCACCGGAGTCGACATCCTTCAACACGCCCATGAACTCGAGGAGAGTGGAAATTCGCTGAAGGCCATCAATCAATTCCCACGTACCATCCTCATTTTCATACACAAACACCGGCGGCACCGGGATCCCGATTAATATTGACTCGACAAAATTAGATTTTCTCTCGTTAGTCCATCGAAACAATCTCTGAAAATCTGGTAGAATATTTAATTCTTTTGAAGTGTACATATTACCCACTTCTCCGATTGTAATCTGAACAGTGTCTGTATTCACTGCACGCTTTGCGTCGTCAATTTCTTCTTTAAGCATTCGAGTCCCCACTATTCTTAGTCCAAGGGTCTTAGGCGAAAATTCCGAGAAAGGCGATAGTTGGCTGCAGGCTCAGAACGAGGGCGTTCAGGGCGATTTGCGGATCTGCAATAGGTTGCCCTCACTCATTCAAATGATTGACCTTTTGGCACCTAGACCGGCGCCCCGGCGACCGATCCCCTGACCACCAGGTCGACCGGCCAGATCTCGCCACGCGCGCCCTCTTCCAGCCCCGAGATCCGCGCCGCCAGCCGCTCGGCGACACGGGCGCCGGCGAGACGGATGGAGGAGCGCGTCGTCGACAGCGGAACGGAGAAATTTTCGGGTCTCAGCCAGGGAAAGACGTCGTCATGAGCGATCAGCGAGACGTCACCGGGAATGCTGAGGCCAAGGTCGCGCACCGCGCGCACGACGCCCAGCGCCATGATCAGGCTGGAGCAGGCGATCGCGGTGGGCGCGCCATCCTGTTCGAGCAGGCGCCTGGTGGCGCGATAGCCGTTCTCCTCGGTCATGGCGACGGAGCAGACATGGCGGTCGCCCAGGGTCAACCCGCTCGCGGCGAGCGCGCGGCGCACGCCGCGCTCGCGGTGGATGGCGAAGGTCTCGCGGTCGTCGCCATTGATCAGCGCCAGCCGCCGGTGACCGAGTTGAACGAGCAGCCGCGCCGCCTCGTGGAAGGCGCCCTCATTGTCGATGTCGAGATAGGGATAGTCGAAACCGAAGCCTTCGCTGCGGCCATGGACGATGAACGGAATGCCGAGTGTGTTGACCAGCGCCACGCGCCGGTCGGCCGGCCGTGGCGAGGAAATGTAGACGGCGTCGACCTGCCGGTTGGCGACGATACGCCGGTAGGTCGTCTCCTGGTCGTCGGCGTCGGCCGGCGACAGTACGAGGTCGAGTTCGTGCGCGCGGGCATAGTCGCCGAGGCCGGAGAGAAATTCGACGAAATGCGGATCGATGTCGACGGCCGCACCCGTCGGCAGGACGTAGCCGATCATCCCCGACTTGCCGGTCGCCAGCCGGCGCGCGCTCGGGTTGGGGCGATAGCCATGCCGCTTGGCTGCGTCCATGACGCGCCTGCGCGTCTCCTCGTTGACCTCTGGATAGCCGTTCAGCGCACGGCTTACCGTGGTCTGCGAGAGCGCCAGCATATGCGCGAGTTGCTTGAGATTCACGAGAGGCCTCCTCGCCTCAAAGCGCTTTTAAATTGAATCGACCCAAGCACTGCAAGTGCGCGGCCGTGAGATGATAACCATAAGCGCGCGAGGCGTGAGTTTGAAACAAAAATTGCTGCTGCAGCGCCAGAAACTATGCTGCGGCGCACTTTTGGACTCCAAGCGGCCGAGATTAAATCGACTAGGCTGCCGCCCTCTTGACTTCCGGTCGATTCAATGGCGAGATCGAAGTAGCCAAAGCGCTTTGGAAGACTCTTCGAAAGGTTGCGGTTCCCTTGCGACTGAGTCACAGTCCTGCGGCGTCGGCGGGCGGAATGGAGGTTCCGTCCGGTGCATGTGACCCACTGGGAGGGAATACCGATGAAGAAAATGCTTTTGCTGGGTGTAGCGTTTGCCACGCTTGCCCTGAGCGCGCCCGCGCAGGCCGAACTGAAGTTCAAACCAGGCGAGGATCCGCGTTTTCACTGGGCGAATTACGAAGACCTCAAGAAAGTCGATCTCAAGGGTGAGACCCTGTCGATCTTCGGGCCATGGCGTGGCGAGGACGAGACGCTTGTCCGTTCGGTACTCGATTATTTCTCCGAGGCCACCGGCGCGGAGGTCAAATATTCCTCGTCCGAGAACTACGAGCAGCAGATCGTCATCGACACCCAGGCCGGCAGCCCGCCCAACATCGCCGTCCTGCCGCAGCCGGGCCTCATCCAGGACCTTGCTTCCAAGGGCGTGCTCACCCCGCTGGGCGACGACGTGGCCGCCTGGATCAAGGAGAACTACGCCGCAGGTGACTCCTGGGCCAAGCTCGGCACCTACACAGGCAAGGACGGCAAGTCCGGCTTCTACGCCTTTCCCTACAAGATCGACGTGAAGGGGCTGGTCTGGTACTCCCCCGACAATTTCCAGGAAGCCGGCTACAAGGTGCCTAAGACGCAGGAGGAACTCGCCGACCTCGAAAAGAAGATCATCGCCGATGGTGGCAAACCGTGGTGCATCGGGCTTGGCTCCGGCGGCGCCACCGGCTGGCCGGCGACCGATTGGGTCGAGGACATCATGCTGCGCACGCAGCCGCCGGAAGTCTACGACAAATGGGTGAAGAACGAGATCCCGTTCAACGATCCGGCTGTGGTCAACGCCATCGACATTTTCGGCAAGATCGCCACCGACGACAAGATGGTGGATGGCGGTGCCAAGGCCGTGGCCGCGACCGACTTCCGTGACAGCCCGAAGGGCCTCTTTACCGTACCGCCGAAGTGCTACATGCACCATCAGGCGTCGTTCATCCCTTCCTTCTTCCCGGAGGGCGTGAAGCTCGGCCAGGACGCGGACTTCTTCTACTATCCGCCTTTCGCCTCAAAGCCGGAACTGGGCACGCCGCTGGAAGTGGCCGGAACGCTGGTGATGATCACCAAGGATTCCAAGGCATCGCGCGAATTCATCAAGTTCCTGCAGATGCCGCTCGCGCATGAATTGTGGATGGCGCAGAAGAGCTTCGTCACCCCGTTCAAGGCGGCCAACAAGGACGCCTATGGCAGCGAGGCGCTTAAGAAGCAGGGCGAGATCCTGATCGGAGCGACGACGGTGCGGTTCGACGGCTCCGACCTCATGCCCGGCAAGATCGGTGCGGGCTCCTTCTGGACCGGCATGATCGACCTGGTCGGGGGCAAGTCCGCGCAGGACGTCGCCACCGATGTCCAGAAGAGCTGGGACGCAATCAAGTAGGCCGCTGCGACGCGACCTGAACCTTCCAGATCCTCCTGCTGGATCCGGGCTACGGCCCGGGTCCGACCGGCGCCGCACACCGGATGCCTTAGCGTTTCGATTGTTCCGAACAACTGAAAGTCGGTGCATCCGGTCGCCAGCACTGCCTGGCCGATCATGCGCAGGGAGAGGGACCCATGGCGACTCAGATCTTCTCGGCCATATTTGTCATCATCATCGGCGTCGGCGGCTGTGTCGCCTATTTCTGGGGCGCCAACAAACTGCTCGACCTGATATTCCCCTCGCGCGGGGTCTCCGGCACGGCTGCCGTCAACAATCTGCGCCGGCAGGGATTGGTGCGGCCCTGGCTGTTCGTCGGCCCGGCTCTGATCATCCTGACCATCTACCTGATTTATCCGGTGATCGCGACGCTGTGGCTCTCCGTCTTCGACCGTGGCGGCACCAGTTTCGTAGGGCTTGCCAACTATGAATGGGCGTTGCGCGATCAGGATCTGCGAAACTCGATCCTGAACAACATCCTGTGGCTGGCGGTGGTGCCGGCGGCCTGCACCTTCCTTGGCCTGATCATCGCCGTGCTCACCGACAAGATCTGGTGGGGCACGATTGCCAAGAGCCTGATCTTCCTGCCGCTGGCCATCTCCTTCGTCGGCGCCAGCGTGATCTGGAAATTCATCTACGAATATCGTGGTGAAGGCCAGATCCAGATCGGCCTGCTTAACGCCGTCATCCAGCATTTCGGCGGCCAGCCGCAGGTGTGGATATCGCTGCCGTTCTGGAACAATTTCTTCCTGATGATCATCCTGATCTGGATCCAGACCGGCTTTGCCATGGTTATCCTGTCCTCGGCGCTGCGCGGCATTCCGGAAGAAACGCTGGAGGCCGCGGTTATCGACGGCGCCAACCCGTTCCAGATCTTCTGGAAGATCATGGTGCCGCAGATCTGGGGCACCATCGCGGTGGTGTGGACCACAATCACCATCCTGGTGCTGAAAGTGTTCGACATCGTGCTGACCATGACCAACGGCCAATGGAATAGCCAGGTGCTGGCCAATCTGATGTTCGACTGGATGTTTCGCGGCGGCGGCGATTTCGGCCGCGGTGCCACGATCGCCATCATCATCATGATCGCGGTCATTCCGATCATGATCTGGAACATCCGTCAGGCCAACAAAGAGACGGGAGGGCACTGAGATGGCCGTCACCACCGGAAAGTCCTTTGTCGGCCGTTTCGGCGTCCACATCGCGGTGCTCGTCTTCGTCGTGATCTGGACCATCCCCACGCTCGGTATCCTCGTCTCGTCGCTGCGCGACAAGGATCAGATCGTCGCCTCGGGCTGGTGGAATTCCTTTGCCAGTTCGAGCCAGACTGAGGCCGGACGATTGCCGGCCGCCTCGACGCAGACCCAGAAGGACGGCAAATACGTCATCGAAGGCAACATTTTCGGCGATGGCGCCAAGCGCGCGATCAGCGCCTTCGGTGTCAAGGCCGCCGCGCCGACACAGTATCCGGCCGGCACGCCAGCGGATCTCGGTGACGGCGTGACCCTGCAGGTCAACGCCGACGGCAGTTTCGTGCTTGCCTCGCCCAAGCCGTTCGAAGGCGATCGCGGCCAGCGTGTCTATTTCGCCTCCTCGGCTCCGCCGAAATTCACCACCGACAACTATCAGACCGTGCTGTTCTCGGAAGGCATCGGCCGCTCCTTCGTGAACTCGCTGACGGTCACCATCCCGGCGACGGTTATCCCGATCCTGATCGCGGCTTTCGCGGCCTATGCGCTGGCGTGGATGCGCTTTCCCGGCCGCGCGCTTTTGATCGCGGTCATCATCGGCCTGCTAGTAGTCCCCCTGCAGATGTCGCTCATTCCACTGCTCAGGCTCTATAATGGCGTCGGCACTTTCTTCGGCGTGCCGTCAAAGACCTATCTCGGCATCTGGCTGGCGCACACCGGATTCGGCCTGCCCTTCGCCATCTATTTGTTGCGCAGCTACATTGCCGGCCTGCCGCGCGAGATCATGGAATCGGCGCGCATCGACGGCGCCAGCGACTTCGAGATCTTCGTCAAGATCGTGCTGCCACTGTCTTTCCCAGTGCTTGCCTCCTTCGCCATCTTCCAATTCCTGTGGGTATGGAACGATCTCCTGGTGGCGATGGTTTTCCTCGGTACGGCGCCCGACCAGATCGTGCTGACGGCCAAGCTCAATGCGCTGCTCGGCTCACGCGGCGGCAATTGGGAGATCCTGACGACATCAGCCTTCATCACCATCATCGTGCCGCTGATCGTCTTCTTCTCCCTGCAGCGCTATTTCGTCCGCGGGCTGCTGGCCGGCTCGGTGAAAGGAGGTTGAGACAATGCAATCGGCTTTGAAGGCGACTTCGAGACCGGATCCCGCCATCGACCGTGACTGGTGGCGTGGCGCGGTCATCTATCAAATCTATCCGCGCTCCTACCAGGACTCCGACGGCGACGGCATCGGCGACCTGAAAGGCATAGTACGGCGCCTGCCCTACATCGCCGCGCTTGGCGCGGACGCCATCTGGATCTCGCCCTTCTTCAAATCGCCGATGAAGGATTTCGGCTACGACGTGTCGGACTATTGCGACGTCGACCCGATGTTCGGCACGCTTGCCGATTTCGATGCGCTGGTTGCGGAATCGCACCGGCTGGGCCTCAAGGTGATGATCGACGAAGTGCTGTCGCACACCGCCGACATCCATCCGTGGTTCAAGGAGAGCCGGTCGAGCCGCACCAATCCCAAGGCGGACTGGTATGTCTGGGCGGATGCCAGACCCGACGGCACGCCACCCAACAACTGGCTGTCGATCTTCGGCGGATCGGCCTGGCAGTGGGACACCAGCCGCCAGCAATATTACATGCACAATTTTCTCGCCGAGCAGCCGGACCTCAACTTCCACAACCATGAGGTCCAGGACGCGCTGCTCGACGTCACCCGTTTCTGGCTGGGGCGCGGCGTCGACGGCTTCCGGCTCGACACCATCAATTTCTATTTCCACAGCCAGGGGCTGGAAAACAATCCGCCGCTGCCGCCCGAGGAGCGAAACGACCAGACCGCGCCGGCGGTCAATCCCTACAATTACCAGGACCATATCTACGACAAGAGCCGCCCGGAGAACCTTGGTTTCCTCGAGCGTTTCCGCGCGCTGCTCGACGAATATCCGGCAACCGCCGCGGTCGGCGAGGTCGGCGATTCGCAGCGCGGGCTGGACGTGGTCGCGGCCTACACCGCCGGCGGCAAGCGCGTGCACATGTGCTATTCCTTCGACTTCCTGGCGCCGGAGAAGATCAGCGCCGCCAAGGTCCGCTCGGTATTGGAAGCCTTCGGCAAGGTCGCCAGCGACGGCTGGTCGTGCTGGGCGTTTTCCAACCATGACGTGATGCGCCCGGCCTCGCGCTGGGCCGCCAACGAGGCCGACCCGGTCGCCTATCTCAAGGTCATTTCGGCATTGCTGATGTCGCTGCGCGGCTCGGTCTGCATCTATCAGGGCGAAGAACTCGGGCTCGGCGAGGCCGACCTGCGCTTCGAGGACCTGCAGGATCCCTATGGCATCCGCTTCTGGCCGGAATTCAAGGGCCGGGATGGCTGCCGCACGCCCATGGTGTGGGACGGCAGCGCCAAGAATGGCGGCTTCTCCCAGGCAAAGCCATGGTTGCCGGTGCCGGCCAAGCATCTGTCGCAGGCGGTCAATGTACAGCAGGGTGACGAGACGTCACTGCTCGAGCACTACCGGCGCTTTCTCGCCTTCCGCCGCGCCCATCCGGCGCTGGCCAAGGGCGATATCAATTTCATCGAAAGCCAGGGCGACACCGTCGCCTTCACGCGCCGGGCAGGCAATGAGCAGATCGTCTGTGTCTTCAATCTGGGCGCCAAGCCGGCCGAGGTTGACCTTGGCGACCGATCGCTGCAACCTTTGCCGGGACACGGATTTTCGGAGAAGGCAGACACAGGCACCGTCCGCCTCGGCGGCTACGGCGCCTGGTTCGGGCGCATAGACTGAATTTCAAATCACCGGGAGAAAATCATGGCCGATGTCACGCTGCGACAAGTGAAGAAGTCCTACGGCAATCTCAACATTCTCCACGGCATCGACCTCGACATCAAATCGGGCGAGTTCATCGTCTTCGTCGGCCCGTCGGGCTGCGGCAAGTCGACCTTGCTGCGGTCCATCGCCGGGCTCGAGGAGATCACCTCAGGCGAACTCAGGATCGACGGCGAGGTTGTCAACGACGTGCCGCCGTCGAAGCGGGGCATCGCCATGGTGTTCCAGTCCTACGCCCTCTATCCGCACATGACCGTCTACGACAACATGGCCTTCTCGATGAAGATCGGCAAGGAAAGCAAGGCCGAGATCGACAAGCGCGTGCGCCAGGCGGCGGAAATCCTGCAGCTGACCAAGTATCTCGACCGTCTGCCCAAGGCGATGTCGGGCGGTCAGCGTCAGCGCGTCGCCATCGGCCGCGCCATCGTGCGCAATCCGAAAGTGTTCCTGTTCGATGAGCCGCTGTCGAACCTTGACGCCGCGCTGCGTGTCGCCACGCGTATCGAGATCGCCAAGCTCAAGGAATCGATGCCCAACACGACCATGATCTACGTCACCCACGACCAGGTCGAGGCGATGACGCTGGCCGACCGTATCGTGGTGCTGAAGGAGGGCCATATCGAGCAGGTCGGAACACCGATGGAACTCTACAAGAGGCCCGGCAATCTGTTCGTCGCCCAGTTCATCGGCTCGCCGGCCATGAACATCCTGCCGGCGACCGTCGACAGGACCGGCAGCCCGACCGTGATCAGTCATGTCGGCGGACGCAAGGCGACGGTGCCGATCGCGACACCGGCTTCGGCGAAGGGCGCGGCGGTAAGCTTCGGCGTGCGCCCGGAAGATCTCGCGATCGCCAGCGGCACGGACTATCTGTTCGAAGGGACGGTCGACTATATCGAACAACTCGGCGAGGTCCAGCTGGTCTATGTCGACATCGGCAGGACCGACCTGCCCCTGGTGACCAAGCTGCCTGGCAATGTCGAGGTCAAGCGCGGCTCGACGCTGCGGCTGACCGCCGATGCCGGCGACCTTCATATCTTCGACGCGGACGGCCGCTCCTTCGCGCTTCACGAGGTAGAGGCAAAGGCGGCCTGAAACAGGGTTCTGGTGATAAAAAAGAGCCGCAGGCATCGGCCCGCGGCTCTTTTTGTATTCCACATCGGCTATTAACGGCCGAAGAGATTCCGGTCGCTGCCCTGTGGGGCGGACTTCTGTGCGTCACCCGAGGAATTGAGCAGCTTGTAGACAGGCGATCCTTCATTGCGGATCGAGCCGGTATGCGAAGTGTCGACATTGGCGGTCGTCGCCTGCTTGTTGATGTCGGTGCCGCCAACATTGTCGTTGGCCGCATAGGCGCTGCCGGCGGCAATCAGAAGAGCGGCGGCGGTAAGAACAATCTTTTTCATTTCGGGTACTCCGGTATTCGCGAATCCAAGCGGCGGGCAAGCCCGCCGGTTGTCGTTGATATTAGTTGTTGCCGAACAGGTTGCGGTCGGCACCGTGCGTAGGCGTCTGAGCCGCCGGTTCGGACTTCTTGATCGAAGCGGTGTATGAGTTGTCGGTCGACGTGGCGGCCGGCTGGCTAGCGCCATTCGAACCATAATTGTCACTGCCGGCGAAAGCGCTGCCGGAAATGGCCAGAACGGCGACGGCAGCAAGAGCGATCTTCTTCATTTCAAGTCTCCTGAATTCTTCGAATGTCGCCAGGACGGCAGGCCAAACCCGCCGCCTGCTGGAGATCGGCTGTTAGTTGTTGCCGAAGAGGTTGCGGTCAGCACCGTGGGTGGGCGTCTGAGCAGCCGGTTCCGACTTCTTGATCGAAGCGGTGTAAGAGCTGTCGGCAGCAGTGGCCGCGGGGCCATTCGCACCATAGTGATCGCTACCAGCGAAGGCGCTGCCGGAAATGGCCAGAAGGGCGGCGGCAGTGAGAACAATCTTTTTCATTTTGGGTACTCCAGTATTTTTCCGTCCGTCTAGCGGCGTGTCTTGGGATTGAAATCGCGTCGTTCGGACGACCCCGATGTGGGAGAGCCAGCTAGCCGTTTCCAATCACGAAGATGTTCAACGTGGACCATGAATCCACTACTTGAAATTGTACCAAGATCTTCCACGTGCGATTTTTCCGTTGCAATATCAACGCGTTAATTAAAGTCGGTGTCGTCATCACCGACTCTATCGGAGGCTCGGCGTTCACACCGTCCTGCACGCACCGTCAACAGAAACGAACCGTTCGGTTCGATTTTAGAATCTGCTAATAGTCACTTTTCGAAACCGTTAACCCTTTTTGCTTCCACTCCGGGCCGATTCCGACGCCCGGCGCGGCCGTCACCGCGATGATTTTCGCTGTCGCTGCTCGTGACCAGATCGTTGCGCATGGGTGTCGCGCCACATGGATGCAATGTCGCTTTCATGCCGATGTCGCAAGCGCTGTCGTGATTAGATCATGTCATCTCAGGTGCCGCTTCGTGACGACGGGGCGGAGAATTGGGAAGCCGGTCAAAGTCCGGCGCTGCCCCCGCGACGGTGGTGGAGTTCAAGTCGCAACGGGAGACCACTGGGCGCAAGCCTGGGAAGGTGTCGCGACCGTCCGCAAGGACACTCCAGAGCCCGGAAACCAGCCAGAGATCGTAGAACTCGACTGATCGCGGTGGGCGGTCAAGAGGCGGATGCCGCATGCCCGGCGCTTGCCGGCATGCAGCCTTGTCCTTCCTCTCATCCCCTCCGGTTCAGTCATTAGAGCGACGCGCGTCCGTTTGGACGGGCCGATGCGATGAATGCGAGGACAGGACATGGATGCGCGCAACGATATGCTGAGGCTCTTGAACAGCCGCAGAGAGGGCTTTTCGCTGGAACAGCCCTTCTACACCGACCCGGACTACTTCAAGCTCGACATGGAGCTGATCTGGTATCGCGACTGGCTGTTCATCGGCCATGATTGCGAATTGCCGAAGCCGGGAAGCTTCATCACCGTGCAGATCGGCGACTATCCGGTCGTGCTGGTGCGCGACCAGCAGGGCAAGATCAATGCCTTCCACAACTCCTGCCGCCATCGCGGCAGCCGCGTCTGCAACACCGACAAGGGCTTGGCGGCCAAACTGGTCTGCCCGTATCACCAGTGGACCTACGAGCTCGACGGCCGCCTGCTGTTCGCCCGCCAGATGGCCGACGGTTTCGACAAAGGCCAGTTCGGCCTGAAGCCGGTCGCCTGCGAGAGCGTGGCCGGCTACGTCTTCATCTGCCTGGCCAGGGAGCCCGCCGACTTCGCACCGATGCGGGCGATGATCGAACCCTATCTCAAGCCGCACCGGCTGAGCGAAGCAAAGATCGCTTTCCAGAGCACCATCGTCGAGAAGGGCAACTGGAAGCTGGTCTGGGAAAACAACCGCGAGTGCTATCATTGCGCCGGCAGCCATCCGGAGCTTTGCAAGACCTTCCCGGAGGCGCCGACCGTGACCGGTGTACAGGGCGCCGACAGCGATCCTGAGATGATCGCGCACTGGGCGAAATGCGAGGCCGTTGGCCTGCCGAGCAAATTCCGCATCGATCCGGCCGGGCAATATCGCGCCACCCGCGCGCCGCTGCTGCGCGACGCGGTCAGCTACACGATGAGCGGCAAGCGGGCGGTGAAGAAGAACCTCTCCGACAGCGTCTCGGCCGACCGCATCGGCACCCTGATGCACTATCACTATCCGACCACCTGGAACCACATCCTGATCGATCACGCCGTTACCTTCCGCGTGCTGCCGATCAGTGCCACGGAAACGGCGGTAACGACGAAATGGCTGGTGCACAAGGATGCGGTCGAGGGCGTCGATTACGATCTCGCCGAACTCACCCATGTGTGGACCGAGACCAACGATCAGGATCGCCGTATCGTCGAGGAAAACGCCTTCGGCATCCTGTCGCCGGCCTACGAACCAGGCCCGTATTCGGAGCTGCATGAGGGTGGCGTCATCCAGTTCGTCGACTGGTATGCGCGTTTCATTGGTCCGCGCCTCGCCGAGGATGGTCGACCAGCGCTCCGCAGTGTCGCCTGAGAGGCCAAAGGATGAACGCGATGACTGATCTTGGCCTTTACCGCCATCTCGACCAGATGGCGCCCTGGAACGACCGGCTCCAGGTGCTGGAAGTGATTGGGGTCAGCGACGAGTCTCCTGACGTCAAGACCTTCACCTTCCGCTCCGACAACCAGACCTGGTTCCGCTACAAGCCGGGCCAGTTCGTGACGCTGGAACTGCCGACAGATGACGGGCCGCTGATGCGCACCTATACATTGTCATCGTCGCCATCGAGGCCGTTCTCGATCGCGGTGACGGTGAAGGCACAGGCCGGCAGCATTGGTACGCGCTGGATGTTCGATCATCTGGTGCCTGGCTCACACGTCAAGGCCTACGGGCCGGCCGGCGACTTCTCGCTGCACAGCCATCCGGCAGCCAAATATCTGTTCATCTCGGCAGGCTCGGGCGTGACGCCGATGATGTCGATGCTGCGCTGGCTGAACGACTGCGCGCCATGGACCGATGTCAGCTTCGTCAACTGCGCGCGCCGACCCGAAGAGATCATCTTCCGCAAGGAACTCGAACTGCTCGGCGGCCATATGCCCGGCCTGTCGCTCGGCTTCATGATCGAGGAGCGCTCAAGCCGTGAGGGCTGGTACGGCCATATGGGCCGTATCGACGCCATAAGGCTGCCGCTGCTGGCGCCCGATTTTCGCGAACGCGAGATCTTCTGCTGCGGTCCGGATCCTTTCATGCGGGCCGTGCGCGGCATGCTGGAAGCCGCCGGCTTCGACATGACGAAATACCACCAGGAGAGCTTCGCCGCGCCGGTGGTGGAGGAAATCCCGGCGCCGTTCGCAGCGCCCGCACAGGACGGCGCCCCTGTTCCCGCCGAAGCCGCGACAGCGATTCGCTTCGCGCTTTCGGACGTCGATGCCGAATGTGTCGCCGGCCAGACCGTGCTGCAGACGGCGCGCGCCTCGGGCGTGCGGATACCCGCGGCCTGCGAATTCGGCCTGTGTGGAACCTGCAAGGTCAAGAAGGTCTTCGGCGATGTCGAAATGAGCCACAATGGCGGCATCCTCGATCACGAGATCGATGACGGCTTCATCCTGGCCTGTTGCTCCAGGCCGCTGTCGGCGTTGGAAATCGAGGCATAATCGGTTCAAGGCCTCAACCGATCCGGGAAACAGTCGGTGCTTGCCGGCCCTGGTTGCCTGCGACGCGGTGCCACCGAAAATCCGGCTGAACCGCGCAGACTGTAATGGCGCGATTAACCGCACTTTAGGCAATCCCGGCTAGCTTTCGGTGTCAGTTCCAGTGGCGGGAGCAGCCGGTGATCGATGTCAGCACTGCCGCTGGGCGAGCGGCGCGAGCACCGGTCGTGCCCATTTCGACGCTGCTCGACACAGTGGGCGCGCACGCACGATCGGCTTCTGCTTCCGACCATATTGGCTTGTATTCCTCAGAACCGGATCAACTGCCACCCTTGGCACTGAGGCCGGCACAGCTGTGTTCCCGTCCATGATTTCGTCATTCTGCGTAAAAGTCATCTTTGTTGGGGCGGTCCGATGAGCATGGGAAATGTAAGAAACATCAGTACTGCGACTGGCTTTGCGTCCGCGGTTGGAAGCTTGTCGCCGGTATGGCTTGTTGCGACCGTAGTGGTGTTCTCTTTTTTTATGCCGTGGACCGCCGGCGACAATACCGACGTCAGCTGGCTCATCGTTATCTGCGAAAAGGTTCTGGATGGTCAGAGGCTCTATGTCGACATTCTGGAAACCAATCCGCCTTTCTCCGTGGCCCTCTATATTGGGCCGGTATGGCTGTCCCACAGGCTCGGCATCTCGCCGGAATCCGCAATCGAGTGCTTCATCTATCTGATCTTCTTCGTTTCGATTGCGCTGTCGGCTGTCGTCATCGAGCGAAGTCGAATCTTCGTCGATCTGAAGACGCAATGGATCTATCCCGCATTAGCGGTTTTGCTTCTCATCATGCCTGGGAATGTTTTCGGCCAGCGCGAGCATATCGGTACGATGCTGTTCATGCCGATGCTGTTCCTGATGATGTGGCGGATCGACAACCGCGCAGATGCGCCGGTTCCTCTTGGCCTTGCCGCAGCGGTTGGCTTGGCTGGAAGCGTACTGCTTCTGGTCAAACCACATTGGGCAACTGGTATCATACTGCCCTATTTCTACATCGCTTGGCGCAAACGCTCGCTGACGGCGTGCCTGACGGCTGAAAACGTCGTCATCTTCACGGTTTGCACTGCCTATCTCGTCAGTGTGTATGTATGGTTTCCCGAGTTTTTCGGCACTTTCCTGCAATTGCTGATGCGCTACTATGTCAGCTTGCGAGCCAACATCAACATTTTCGCGGCATTGCCGACTTTCGCCGTCTTCGTCGTTTTCGTGGTTTTCCAGATGCGCAAATCTGTCTGGCGAGACGGCGTTGCGCTGGCGGTGGCGAGTGCCGCCGGCTTTTTTGTGTCCATGCTGTACCTCGGGAAATACTGGCCCAATCACCAGTATCCCTACCAGGCTACGATGCTGGTCGCGATGCTGCTGGCGGTGGCATCACGATGGCGAATAGCGGTTGGCCTCGCAAACCCACAGGCCGCCTCTGAGATCGCCAGTGTCAGGCTCCATGCGGCAGCCGCGCTGGCCGTGGTCGCCGCACTTTCGGTGACGCATCACCAGTTCTACCAGCTGCCTGAGAAAGGTCTGGTCGATGCCATCAACAGCCGTTACGCCTCGCCATCGATCGTTCAGGTCAGTTCCGACCTTTCCGTCGGCAATCCGCTGACGAGAATGGCCAATGGTCGCTGGCTGTCGGCCTATGCCCATGATTGGCTTGGCACCTATGCGCTTTGGGGTTTGATGCGGGGTAAGTATCAAGGCGAAGACGAGCGCATCGCGCGGCAAGACCTTGATAATTATACTCGCTACGTCAATTCCCTGATCCGTGACAACAGGCCCGATATCATCCTGATGGACCGGATGAACAAGAAAAAGTCGACGTGGTCGCTCACGGCGGACTTTCCGCCAATTTGGATCGTGTGGATGCGTCGGAATGCGGATTTCCAAACCCTGATGGACGACTACGTGGAAATCGCGACTGGGGACTACATTGAAGTCTATGCGCGGCGCTCGGATGCCCGCAACTCGCTCACTGAGCTTTCGTCACCCGGCGCAGCGTCAGATTGATCCTGCCGCCGTTTTTGAGCAAAGCCGAGGTTGAAGGATAGATGCGGTCGACGCCGTGGAAGGCGAGGCGGCCCTCGCCGCCAAGCACGACGACGTCGCCGCTCTTCAGCCTGAACGATTTGGTGGCGCCGTCGCGTGTCGTCTGGCCGACCCTGAACAGGCAGTCGTCACCCAGCGAGACGGAGACGACGGGGGCGGAGAAATCGACCTCGTCGCGATCCTGGTGCAAACCCATCTTGGCTTCGGCCGTGTAGAAATTGATGAGGCAGGCCTGCGGCGGATGCGGATAGCCCGACACCTGCTGCCAGAGATCGAGCAAGCCTTCGGGGATCGGCGGCCATGGCTCTCCGGTCACCGGATGCATCGGCTGGTACCGATAGCCCCCTTCCTTGTCGGTGACCCAGCCGAGCGGGCCGCAATTGGTCATGCGCACGCTCATCTCCTTGCCGGTGCGCGGCATGGCCGGCACGAACAGCGGCGCCTGCTGGACGATGCGCCTGACATCCTCGACCAGCGCCTCCTGGGCGATGCGCGGCAGATAGGCCGGCATGTGGCGGACGCCCTTGGGCAGAACGAGCATGGGTTGCCTCGCATGGCGATGGTTGATCGCCGCAACATGCCACTCTCAAACGCGAACGGCGACCCGAAAGCGTCAAACAACGCGACCTTGGTGTGGTGCTTAATCGTTCTCCACCCGGCCGCGCAGTTTCTTGATCGTGCCGCGTCCGGCCTTGCTCTTCAGCCGCCGCTCGACCGCGCCTTTCGAGGGCCGCGTCTTCTTGCGCGGCGGCGGCGGCGGTTCCGCCGCTTTGGCGACCAGCGCCGTAAGCCTTGCCCTTGCATCCGCCCGGTTCTGCTCCTGCGTGCGGAAGCGCCCGGCCTCGATGACGATGACGCCGTCCTTGGTGGCGCGCTGGCCGGCGAGCTTGATTGTCCGCGCGCGCACGCGTTCCGATAGCCCCGCTGCGTTGGCCGCGTCGAAGCGCAGTTGCACCGCCGTCGCCACCTTGTTGACGTTCTGGCCGCCCGGACCGGACGAGCGGATGAAATCCTCGTGCAAGTCGCCCGGGTGGATCACGGCTTCGTCCGATATGATGATGTTGTCGTCGGTCGGCATGCCGCAGTCATGGCGCGGCGGACCGAAAAAGAAAAGGCCCGATCGAAACCGGGCCTTCAATGGTGCCGAGCGGCAATGATGCTCAGCGATTCGGCGGTTACTCCGCCGCTTCCTGCATGCGGGGCGCTGCCCCCATGACGGTTGCATCGACGTGCTGCTCGAATTTCTCGAAATTGATGGCGAACATGCCGACCAGCCTTGCCGCCTGCCGGTCATAGGCTGCCTTGTCCGCCCAGGTCGCCCGGGGGTCCAGAATCATCGGATCGAGAATGGCGCTGTCGACGCCAGGCACGGCTACCGGCACCTCGAAGCCGAAATTGGCGTCGGTGCGGAACACGCCTGTCTTCAGCGAGCCGTCGAGTGCCGCGGCAAGCAGGGCGCGCGTCGCCTTGATCGGCATACGCGTGCCGGTGCCGTAGGCGCCGCCGGTCCAGCCGGTGTTGACCAGCCAGCAATCGGCGCCGTGGCGGGCGATGAGCTCCCGCAGCAGATTGCCGTATTCCGAGGGATGGCGTGGCATGAAGGGTGCGCCGAAGCAGGTCGAGAACGTCGCCTCGGGCTCGGTCACACCCTTTTCGGTGCCGGCGACCTTGGCCGTATAGCCGGAGAGGAAATGGTACATCGCCTGCGCCGGGGTCAGCCGCGCGATCGGCGGCAGCACGCCGAAAGCGTCAGCGGTCAGCATGATGATGTTTCTGGGATGACTGGCGCGCCCGGTCTTCGAGGCGTTGGGGATGAAGTCGAGCGGGTAGGCGCAACGGGTGTTTTCGGTGAGCCGGCCGTCGTTGAAGTCCGGCACGGCTTCGGCATCGAGCACGACATTTTCCAGCACCGTGCCAAAGCGCTGCGTGGTGGCGAAGATCTCCGGCTCGGCTTCCGCCGACAGCTTGATCGTCTTGGCGTAGCAGCCGCCTTCGAAGTTGAAGATGCCGTGCGGACCCCAGCCATGCTCGTCGTCGCCGATCAGCGTACGCGACGGGTCGGCCGACAGCGTCGTCTTGCCGGTGCCCGACAGGCCGAAGAAGATGGCGGCATCGCCGGCGGGGCCCTCATTGGCCGAGCAGTGCATCGGCATCACGCCGTTTTCCGGCAGCAAGTAGTTGAGCATGGTGAACACCGACTTCTTCATCTCGCCGGCATAGGACGTGCCGCCGATCAGCACGATCTTGCGGGTGAGATCGACCGCGATCACAGTTTCGGTGCGGCTGCCGTGGCGAGCAGGGTCGGCGCGGAAGGACGGCAGGTCGATGATCGTCATCTCGGGTACGAACTGCTCGAGTTCGGCGCTGTCCGGGCGGATGAGCAGATTGCGGATGAACAGCGAGTGCCAGGCGAATTCGGTGATCACGCGAGTGGGCAGCTTCAGCTCCGTATCGGCGCCGCCGACCAGGTCCTGCACGTAGAGATCCTTGTCCGCGGCGTGAGCGCGGAAATCGGCGAGCAGCGCGTCGAACTGGGCCGGCGAAATCGCCTTGTTGTTGTCCCACCAGACATGCGGTTCGGTGGCGCCGTCACGGACGACGAACTTGTCCTTGGGCGAGCGGCCGGTGTGCTGTCCGGTTTCGGCGACCAGCGCGCCATGGGCGGTCAGCCGGGCCTCGTTGCGCCTGATTGATTCCTCATAAAGGGCGGCCGCGCCGAAATTGTAGCGCACCACGCCGGAGGTTTTGAGACCGATACGATCGATCGCACAGGCAGGATTGCGTTTGCCGATTTCCGACATTGGTGACCCTTCTTCGAGTTGCCGCATCTTGCTGAAGTATTCCAGCATGCCCGCTGTCCGGGCAAGATGGAAAACCAGAAAAGCCAAATGATATCAAATCATTAATCGATTTAAAAAATTTGAAAGTTGTTTAAATCGTTTATATGTGCAAAAAGTTTCGTGGTTGCCCAAAGGATTGGCCGTGTTCGTTCGTCCAATTCCTGTCGAGGTAGGATTGTGGCCGCTGGCCGCCGCCCGTGACACCGGACAAGGCCTATGCCACATTTTGTACCTAATTTGTCCTGCAAAAGCCCCTTCTCTGCGAAAGAAGGGACAGCTCATGAGGGAGCCGCTTGAAATGGCAACAATCGCGCTTGTCGATGACGACCGCAACATTCTGACGTCGGTGTCGATCGCCCTCGAATCCGAGGGGTATCGCGTCGAGACCTACACGGATGGTGCGTCCGCGCTGGAAGGCCTGGCGGCGCGACCGCCGAATCTTGCCATCCTCGACATCAAGATGCCGCGCATGGACGGCATGGAGCTTCTGCGCCGGATGCGCCAGAAATCCGACCTGCCGGTGATCTTCCTGACCTCCAAGGACGACGAGATCGATGAATTGTTCGGCCTCAAGATGGGCGCCGACGACTTCATCCGCAAACCGTTCTCGCAGCGCCTGCTGGTCGAGCGGGTGCGCGCCGTGCTGCGCCGCGCCAGTGCCCGCGAGGCTGCGGCAAAGGCGCCTAGCCAGCAGGCCCGCTCGCTCGAGCGCGGCCAGCTCGTCATGGACCAGGAACGCCACACCTGCACCTGGAAGGGCGAGCCGGTGACGCTCACCGTCACCGAATTCCTGATCCTGCATTCGCTGGCGCAGCGTCCCGGTGTCGTAAAAAGCCGTGATGCGCTGATGGATTCGGCCTATGATGAGCAGGTCTATGTCGACGACCGCACCATCGACAGCCACATCAAGCGGCTGCGCAAGAAGTTCAAGGCCGTCGACGACGACTTCGAAATGATCGAGACCCTTTACGGAGTCGGATACCGGTTCCGCGAAGCGTGAATAGGCGGTAGGCAGTAGGAAATAGCCGGTAGTCAGTTTCGAATGGTGCGAGCGGTCACGCGATCCCAGGCATCCATTTCTCCAATCCCTGCTGTCTACCCACCACTTGCTAAGCAGGATCTGCTATTCGATGGCAGTTGAAGCACAACGAAGCAGACCGACGGGCGCCACCAGGCGGCCGTCGCGTATCATGCCGTCCTTCGTTTCGAGGATCACGGTGCCGATGCGCCGCTTCCTCGGCCATCACATCTTTTCCAGCCTGACGCGGCGCATCCTCTTCCTCAACCTCGCCGGACTGGCTGTTCTCGTCACCGGCATCCTTTACCTCAACACCTTCCGCGACGGGCTGATCGACGCCCGTGTCGAAAGCCTGATGACGCAGGGCGAGATCATCGCCGGCGCGATCGCGGCGTCGGCGACCGTCGAGACGGATTCGATCAGCATCGATCCGGAAAAGCTGCTTGAGCTGCAGGCCGGCGAAAGCCTGGGGCCGGGCTCGGACCAGCTCGACAACCTCGACTTCCCGATCAATCCCGAGCGCGTCGCCCCGGTGCTGCGCCGGTTGATTTCGCCGACCCGCACCCGCGCCCGCATCTATGACCGCGACGCCAACCTGCTGCTGGATTCGCGCCACCTCTATTCGCGCGGCCAGATCCTGCGCTACGACCTGCCGCCGGTCGACGAGGAAGAGCCTGACCTTGTCGAGCGCATCCAGAAATTCATCTTCGACTTCTTCCGCAACACCGATCTGCCCGTTTACCACGAACAACCGGGCGGCAATGGCGCCGCGTACCCGGAAGTGATCAAGGCGCTGACCGGCAGCCCCTCGACCATCGTGCGCGTCAGCGAACAGGGCGAGCAGATCGTATCGGTGGCCGTTCCGATCCAGCGCTTCCGCGCCGTACTCGGCGTGCTGATGCTGTCGACCGAGGGCGGCGACATCGACAAGATCGTCGCCGCCGAACGCAAGGCGATCCTGCGTGTCTTTGGCATTGCGGCGCTGGTCACCGCCATCCTGTCAATGCTTCTGGCCTCGACCATCGCCAACCCGCTGCGGCGGCTGTCGGCGGCGGCGGTGCGGGTGCGGCGCGGCGTCAAGAGCCGCGAGGAGATCCCGGATTTTTCCGACCGACAGGACGAGATCGGCAACCTTTCGGTCGCGGTGCGCGACATGACCAACGCGCTCTATGCGCGTATCGAGGCGATCGAGAGCTTCGCCGCCGATGTTTCACATGAGTTGAAGAACCCGCTGACCTCGCTGCGCAGTGCGGTGGAAACACTGCCCTTGGCGAAAAATGATACTTCACGCGCGCGGCTGATGGAGATCATCCAACACGACGTCAAACGGTTGGATCGCCTCATCACCGACATTTCCGACGCCTCCCGCCTCGACGCCGAGCTGGCGCGCGACGACGCCGGAACCGTGGACCTGAAGAAATTCGTCACCGACCTCGTCGCCGTGTCGCGCGAGACCACCCGAAACAAGAAGGCTGTCGAGATCGAACTTCGGGTCGCCAAGCTGCCGCAGGGCGTCAAAGGCTATTTCGTCGTCGGCCATGACCTGCGCATCGGCCAGGTCATCACCAACCTGATCGAGAATGCGCGCTCCTTCGTTCCCGAGGACCATGGCCACATCATCCTGTCGCTGGCGCGCGCCGGCAAGTTCAACATCCTGACCGTCGACGACAACGGTCCCGGCATCCGCGCCGACAACATCGACCGCATCTTCGAGCGCTTCTATACCGACCGGCCGGCCGGCGAGGCGTTCGGCCAGAATTCGGGCCTCGGCCTGTCCATATCCAGGCAGATCGTCGAGGCGCATGGTGGCACGCTGACCGCCGAGAACATCCCCGGCACCAAGCCGGGCGAGATCAAGGGCGCGCGCTTCGTCGTGACGCTGCCGGCCGAAGCGTGACGCCGATCAAAGATTCAATTCGTGAAACCTGAAAACATTCACGCGACGGCGGTCCTGATCGGCGAGCGCGGCGTGCTCGTCAGCGGCGCCTCCGGGTCGGGCAAGACGACGCTGGCGCTGGCGCTCATCGACCATTGCCGGCAGCGCGGAATGTTTTCGCGACTGGTCGGCGACGATCAGCTTTTCGTCGCGGCGCATGCGGGGCGGCTGGTGTGCCGCGCGCCCGCGACCATAGCAGGCCTGGCCGAAGTGCCGCGGCTGGGTCCGCGGCCTCTGACATTCGAAACGGCCTGCGTCGTCGACCTGCATCTGCGCCTGCTGCCGGCTGATGAAATCGCACGTTTCCAGGTGGACGCCAGCACCGATATCGCCGGCTGCGCGGTGCCGCGGATCGATGTGGCCGAGCGCAATGTCGCAGCGGCCCTGCCTGCCGTGATGGCGCGGTTGTCGATCTCGCCTTTTTTATGATCCGTCCGGGTTTTTTTCTGCAATGCGTCAAAATGGCGTGGGCCGTCGCAATTTTGGGCTTGTCAACGGGCCGCGCGTCGACAAGATAGCGCTCCCGCCGCCCGGAATGGCTGGCGAGCATAAAATGCGCCTGTGAAGCGGCGATGACGGGAGCCACCAAAGAATGATCGGACTCGTGCTTGTAACGCACGGTCAACTGGCCACCGAGTTCCGACATGCCGTCGAACATGTCGTCGGGCCACAAGACAATTTCGAAACCGTGGCGATCGGTGCCGACGACGATATGGAACAGCGTCGCCGCGACATCGTCGATGCGGTGGCCCGGGTCGATACCGGCGCCGGCGTCATCGTGCTGACCGACATGTTCGGTGGCACGCCATCGAACCTCGCGATCTCGGTGATGGAGTCCGGCCGCACCGAGGTGATCGCCGGCATGAACCTGCCGATGCTGATCAAACTGTCCTCGATCCGCAAGGGCGACAACATGGCCGCCGCGCTCGACGAGGCGCAGGCCGCAGGCCGCAAATACATCAACGTCGCCAGCCAACTTCTGAGCAGCAAATGAGCATGGTTTCATCGGAAAAGGACCAGATCGTCCGCGAGTTTCCGATCGTCAACCAGCGCGGCCTGCACGCACGCGCCTCCGCGAAATTCGTCCAACTCGCCAGCGGCTTCAACGCATCCGTCCACGTCGAGAAAGACGGCGTCAAGGTCGGCGGCACCTCGATCATGGGTCTGATGATGCTGGCCGCAAGCCCTGGATTATCGATCCGCGTCACCGCCAGCGGGCCGGAGGCGCTCGAGGTCATGGACGCATTGGAACAACTCGTTGCCTCCCGCTTCGGCGAGGAATGCTGATCCCGTGCGCCGTCAAGGCATGTCCGAGAGACATGCAGGGATAAAGATTTCTTTATATGCCATTGTCGTCTGGACACCGATCTGCTAGTCAGGCCGACAATTCGCGCCCTTCGATGTGCCTGCCAGCGCGGGCGCATCCGCAACCAATTCGCAAGCATAACAATTCGCATCGGAGTACTGCCATGACGGGTAGCAAGGATTATGTGATCGCCGATATCTCGCTTGCCGGCTGGGGCCGCAAGGAACTCGATATAGCCGAAACCGAAATGCCAGGCCTGATGGCCTGCCGCGAGGAGTTCGGCGCCAAGCAGCCGCTCAAGGGTGCGCGCATCACCGGCTCCCTGCACATGACCATCCAGACCGCGGTGCTGATCGAAACGCTGAAGGCGCTTGGCGCCGATATCCGCTGGGCTTCCTGCAACATCTTCTCGACCCAGGATCACGCCGCGGCAGCTATCGCAGAGGCTGGCATTCCGGTCTTCGCCGTCAAGGGCGAGAGCCTCGAACAGTACTGGGACTACACCGACCGAATCTTCCAGTGGGCCGATGGCGGCCTCTCCAACATGATCCTCGACGATGGCGGCGACGCCACCATGTATATCCTGATCGGCGCCCGCGCCGAAGCCGGCGAGGACGTGCTGTCCAATCCGCAGAGCGAGGAAGAGGAATATTTCTACGCCCAGGTCAAGAAGCGCCTGAAGGCCTCGCCCGGCTTCTTCACCAAGCAGAGGGAAGCGATCCGTGGCGTCACCGAAGAGACGACCACCGGCGTCAACCGGCTGTATCAGCTGCAGAAGAAGGGCCTGCTGCCCTTCCCGGCCATCAACGTCAACGACTCGGTCACCAAGTCGAAGTTCGACAACAAATATGGCTGCAAGGAATCGCTGGTCGACGGCATCCGTCGCGGCACCGACACGATGATGGCCGGCAAGGTCGCGGTCGTCTGCGGCTATGGCGACGTCGGCAAGGGTTCGTCGGCCTCGCTCAAGGGCGCCGGCGCCCGCGTCAAGGTCACCGAAGTCGACCCGATCTGCGCCCTCCAGGCGGCGATGGACGGCTTTGAAGTCGTCACGCTGGAGGATGCGGCTCCGACCGCCGATATCGTCATCACCACCACCGGCAACAAGGATGTCGTCACCCTCGACCATATGCGGTCGATGAAGGACATGGTGATCGTCGGCAACATCGGTCACTTCGACAACGAGATCCAGGTGGCGTCGCTGCGCAATTTGAAATGGACCAACGTCAAGCCGCAGGTCGACATGATCACCTTCCCGGACGGCAAACGGATGATCCTCTTGTCGGAAGGCCGCCTGCTCAATCTCGGCAACGCGACCGGCCATCCGAGCTTCGTCATGTCGGCTTCCTTCACCAACCAGGTGCTGGCCCAGATCGAGCTGTTCACCAAGGGCGAGCAGTACCAGAACCAGGTCTATGTCCTGCCCAAGCATCTCGACGAAAAGGTCGCCCGCCTGCATCTCGACAAGCTCGGCGCCCGCCTGACCGAACTGTCGGGTGAGCAGGCCGCCTATATCGGCGTCACGCCGCAAGGTCCATTCAAGCCGGAACACTACCGCTATTAACCAAATCTAAATTTACTACCAGATATTGAGGCCGGGCGATTGACTTTTTGCCCGGCTTTATTTTTGCGCAAGACCAGCCTTCACGGCGATTCGGCGAGGGTTTATTGTCACGTGATTCGCGACGCTTCCAGCCCAAGAGGGGATCAGAGAGGCGCGTTTCAGGGCGGTCCTGCATTCAGGCGGCGGAGAGGACCAAGACATGCCGGGGCAATACCCGCACGGAGCGGGACGGGCCGTTTCCGGCGGCCATGACGATTCGGGGGCCACAGGCTCCGCAACACGGCGCGGGCGTCTTTCATGGCGTGGCCGCGCTGGACTGTTGCTTGCCGGCTCCACGCTTGCCTGTCCGTTGGCTAGCGCGGTGGCACGTGCCCAGGGTGCTGGCGTGTCGGCAGCGGGTCTATCGATCAGCACGATCGAGGTGATGCAGCTTGCCGTGTTCGTCGGCGTGACGGGCGCGGCCTTTCTGTCGGCCATCGTTCTCATCCGCGAACGGGCCCGCACCTCGGCGGAAAATGTCGAACTGAGAAGCCGCATCGCCGACGTCAACGCGGCGCTGCGCCGTTCGGAAGCGTTGCTCAATCTGCGCGACCAGCGTGTGGTCGTCTGGGCTGCCGAGAACAAGAAGCCCGAACTCATCGGCACCTTGCCGGTCGAAAGCGGCGCGCCCGAGGAACGGGCGGCATTCCTTGCCTTCGGCCGCTGGCTGATGCCGCGCTCGGCGGCAGCGCTCGAGCATGCCATCGCTGGTTTGCGCGAAAAGGCGAGGCCCTTCGACCTCATCATCGAATCCCAAGCCGGCGCTCCGCTCGAAGTGCACGGCCGCAAGAGCGCGGCGCACATACTGGTGCGGTTTGTCTCGCTTTCCGAGACACAGCGCAGCCAGGCCCGGCTGAAGATCGACAACCAGCGACTGGCCGCCGATCATGACACGATGATCGGTCTGCTCGAGGCGCTGAAGATGCCGGCATGGCTGCGCGACGAGCACGGGCGGCTGAAATGGGTCAACCGGGCCTATGCCGACGCGGTCGAAGCCGAGAGCCCGGAAGCCGCCGTCCGTGATGCCAAGGAGTTCCTCGGTGGCCAGGCACGTGAGACAATCGCCGCGCAACACAAATCGCACCCGGTTTTCGAGCAGTCGCTTTCGACGGTGATCGAGGGCGACCGCCGGGTGTTCACGGTGACCGACTTCGCCGGCGCCGACGGTTCGGCCGGCCTTGCTTGCGACACCAGCGCCATCGAGACCATTCGCGGCGAATATGAGCGCACGGTGCGCAGCCACGCCGACACGCTCGACCAGCTCAACACCGCGGTCGCCATCTTCGACACCGACGAGAAGCTGCGCTTCTTCAACCAGGCGTTCCAGAAACTGTGGGGGCTCGACAGCGGCTTCCTACACAGCGCGCCCGACAATGCCCTGCTGCTCGACCGGCTGCGCAGCGAGGGCAAGATCGCAGAACAGCCCGAATGGCGTCGCTGGAAGGAAGGCCTGCTCGGCGCCTACCGCGCCGTGGAATCGCAGGAACACTGGTGGCATCTGCCCGACGGCAAAACCATTCGCGTCGTCGCCAACCCGCAACCCAAGGGCGGCGTCACCTGGGTGTTCGAGAACCTGACCGAGAAGATGGACCTGGAGAGCCGCTACCGCACCGCGGTGCGTGTCCAAGGCGAAACGCTCGACAACCTCGCCGAAGGCGTGGCGGTGTTTGGCCCTGACGGCAGGCTTCGGCTGTCGAACCCGGCTTTTGCCGCGCTATGGGGACTGGAGGCAGACGCCGCCAAGCCCAATGTGCACGTCTCCACGATCCGTGACCTTTGCGACCGGCAGACGGCGGACAGCCCCTGGCCCGGTTTCGTCGCCGCCATCACCGGTTTCGACGACGAGCGCCGCGACCGCCATGGCCAGACCGAGCTCAACAACGGCACCGTGCTGCGGTACGCCATGATCCCCTTGCCCAACGGGCAAGTGATGATGACCTTTGTCGACGTCACCGACAGCGTCCATGTCGAACGCGCGCTCAAGGACAAGAACGAAGCCCTGGAAAAGTCGGACCAGCTCAAGAACGATTTCGTCCAGCACGTGTCCTACGAGTTGCGTTCGCCGCTGACCAACATTATCGGCTTCACCGAACTTCTGTCCTTGCCGACGACCGGCCCGCTCAATCAGAAGCAGCGCGAATATGTCGAGCATGTCGGCTCGTCCTCCTCGGTGCTGCTGACCATCGTCAACGACATACTGGATCTCGCAACCGTCGATGCCGGCATCATGCAACTCGATATTTCCGAGGTTCATGTCGACCGCACCATCGCGGCCGCCGCCGAACTGGTTTCCGACCGGTTGCAGGAGCATTCGATCCGTCTCGAGGTCAATGCCGCGGCGGCACCCAGGACGTTCCACGGCGATGAAACCCGCATCCGCCAGATCCTCTACAATTTGCTCAGCAACGCCGCGAATTACGCCCCGGAGGCCAGCACCATCCGGCTCGCCTGCCGCCAGCTTGCGGACGGGGTGGAATTCTCGGTTCATGACGACGGTCCCGGCATGCCGCCGGATGTGCTCGATTCGGTGTTTCGCCGCTTCGAACCGCGCACCAATGGCGGCCGCCGGCGCGGCGCCGGCCTCGGCCTGTCGATCGTGAAGAGCTTCGTCGAATTGCATGGCGGCGGCGTGCGCATCGAAACCGGCAAGGACAAGGGCACGACCGTCATCTGCACCTTCCCCGCCATGCCGGGCATCCGCGCCGCGGCCGAGTAGCGCGTTCGATGACGGAACCGGTGCTGGAGCGTTTGCTCGCCGACGAGACAGAGACAGCGCGGCTGGGCGAGGATCTGGCATTCGCGGTGCGTGCCGGCGACGTGCTGGCGCTCAAGGGCGATCTCGGCGCCGGCAAGTCGACGCTGGCGCGGGCGCTGATCCGGACGCTGGCGGACGATGCCCGCCTTGATGTGCCGAGCCCGACCTTCACGCTGGTGCAAAGCTACGACACGCGCATTCCGGTCCATCATTTCGACCTCTATCGCCTGTCGTCGGCAAATGAGCTCGACGAACTCGGCTTCGAGGAAGCCCTGACGCAAGGCGCGGCTCTTGTCGAATGGCCGGAACGGGCCGAAGGCGAGCTGCCGAAAACGACCGTTCTGATCGAACTCGTCCAGCATGGCGAAGGCCGCCTGGCGCTTCTGTCGGGGCAAGGGGCGGCCTTCGACCGCGCGGCGCGATCTCTGGCCATGCGCGGTTTCCTGGAAAGCGCCGGCTGGGGCGAAGCCCACCGCCGCCATTTCATCGGCGATGCCTCGGCCCGCTCCTACGAGATCGTGACGCTCGCCGGCCAGGAACCGCGAGTGCTGATGAATTCGCCGCGACTGCTGCTCGGCCCTCCGGTGCGTGACGGCAAACCCTATGCGGTGCTTGCCCATACTGCCCAGTCGGTGTCCGCTTTCGTCGCCATCGACCGCGCCTTGAAAGCCCGCGGTGTCAGTGTCCCCGAAATCCTTGCCGAGGACCTGGACCAGGGCTTCCTCCTGCTCGAACATCTCGGCTCGGAAGGGTTTCTCGGCAACGACGGCGAACCGGTGGCCGCGCGCTACGCCGCAGCGGCCGAACTGCTGGCCATGATGCATGGCAAGAGCTGGCCGCGGCGTCTGGAAGCGGGACCGGGCCGCTTTCACGAGGTGCCGCCCTTCGACCGTGACGCCATGATGATCGAAGCCGACCTGCTGGTCGACTGGTATGTGCCGGCAATATCGGGCGGCCCGGCCAGCGACGATCTGACGACGGGCTACACCAGGGAATGGAACGCGCTTTTCGACCGGCTGCGGGGCAGCGAATACACGCTGATGCTGCGCGACTTCCATTCGCCCAACATCATCTGGCGCGGCGACCGTTCCGGGCATGACCGGCTGGGCATCGTCGATTTCCAGGACGCGTTGATCGGGCCTGCAGCCTATGACGTCGCCTCGCTCGCCATGGATGCCCGCGTCACTGTCTCGCCCGACATCGAGAGACAAACATTGGATGCCTATGTCGCGGCGCGCCTGGCCGCCGGTCCATTCGACACGGACGCTTTCCGCGAAGCCTACGCAATCATGGCAGCGCAGCGCAATTCCAAGATCCTCGGCATTTTCGTGCGCCTCGAAAAGCGCGACAGCAAACCCTATTATCTCAGACACCTGCCGCGCATCCGCGACTATCTGCGCCGGGCGCTGTCCCACCCGGCGCTCGCCAGCCTGAAGGATTTCTACGACACGCATGGGCTGCTGGAGGAACGCGCGCTGTGACAGCAACACCGGATACTGCCATGGTCCTTGCCGCAGGGCTCGGCAAGCGCATGCGGCCGATCACCGACACGATCCCCAAGCCGCTGGTCAGGATCGCCGGCAAGACGCTGCTTGATTGGGGCCTCGACAGCCTGGCCGCCGCCGGCGTCGCCAAGGCCGTGGTCAACGTCCATTATCTTCCCGAGCAGATCGTCGCCCATGTCGCCGCGCGTCGCGCGCCACGGATCATCATCTCCGATGAGAGCGAACGGCTGCTCGATTCAGCCGGCGGTATCGTCAAGGCATTGCCGGAATTGGGACAAAATCCCTTCTACATCCTCAACGCCGACACCTTCTGGATCGACCACGGCCCGCTCAATCTCGGCCGGCTCGCCCTTGCATGGGACGCGGCGAAAATGGATATTCTGCTGATGCTGGCGGACCACCATCAGGCGACAGGACACTGTGGCAGCACCGATTTCCTGGTGGCGCCGGATGGTGCCTTGCGGCGTTCAAAAGGCGATCCGGCAGGCCTGATCTATGCCGGCGCCGCGATCATCCATCCGCGCCTGCTCAAGGACGCACCCGCCGAACCGCATTCGCTCAACGCCTATTTCGACAAGGCCATTGCCGCCCACCGCCTGTTCGGCATGCCGATGCAGGGCCGCTGGATCACCGTCGGCACACCCGATGCCATCGCGCTGGCCGAAACGGCGGTCGCGGGCGCGCTAACCGAGCCGCAATGAGCGGCCCAAGCCGCGTTTTCTCGATCCCCCCTGGAGCGCCGTTTCTGCCGACGCTGGCCGAGGCGCTGCTTGCCGGCCGGCTGATTCCGGGGTTCCGTTTCGGTGGCGATCCGCTCGCCTTGGCCGATGTCACCATCTATGTGCCGACGCGCCGCGCCGCGCGGGCTTTGCGTGGTGTCTTCGTCGACAGCTTGAAGGCACGCGGTGGTGGCGGTTCGGCGATCCTGCCGGTCATCCGTCCGCTCGGCGAGTTCGACGAGGACGAGGCCGCGTTCGACGCCGAGCCGTCGGCTGCAATCGATCTTGCGCCACCGATCGCCGCTACCGAGCGCCTGTTGCTGCTGACGCCGCTTGTGCGGGCATGGAAACGCAGGCTGCCCGCTCATGTCGCGGCCCTCTTCGCCGAGGAAATCGTCATCCCGGCCTCGACCGCCGATGCGATCTGGCTGGCGCGCGATCTCGCTGCATTGATGGACGAGATCGAGACGGAAGGCACCGACTGGAGCAAGCTCGCCGATCTGGTGACCGGCAACCTTGCCGGATGGTGGCAGGTGACGCTCGAATTTCTCGGCATCGTCACCGATGCCTGGCCGAAATTTCTTAAAGAGAGCGACCGCTCCAATCCGGCCGCGCACCGCAGCGCGCTGATCCGCACCGAGGCAGCGCGGCTGCGGCGCAATCCGCCGGCCGGGCCGGTCATCGCCGCTGGGTCCACCGGCTCGATACCCGCCACGGCCGAATTGCTTGCCGCGATAGCTGGCTTGCCGGGCGGCGCCATCGTGCTGCCCGGGCTCGACCGGACGCTGGACGAAGCGTCCTTCCAGGCGCTTGTCGCCCGTGGCGCGCGCCCGGCCGTGCTTGGCCATCCGCAATATGGCCTGGCCAGGCTGATCGGCAAGATCGGCATGCTGCGCTCGGATGTCGAGGAGATCGGCACGGCCGAGCCGCAGCTTGCGCTTCGCGCCGCCCTCGTCGGCGAGGCGCTGCGGCCGGCCGAGACCACCGAATTGTGGGCCGAGACCCGCAACAGGTTTTCGGCAACCGAGATTGCCGGCGCCTTTGCCGATGTGACGCTGCTCGAAGCGGCCAGCGAACGCGACGAAGCCATTGCCATCGCCGTTGCGCTCAAGCACGCGGTCGAGGCGCCGGGCCAGAGGGCGGCTCTCGTCACCGGCGATCGCGCGCTGGCGCGGCGCGTCTCGGTCGAGCTCAAACGCTTCGGCGTCGTCGCCGACGATTCCGGCGGCACGCCGCTCGCCAACACGCCCGCGGCCAGCCTGCTCCGGCTGACGCTTGAGGCGGTATTCCGGCCGGGGGACCCGGTCGGCCTGCTGTCGTTGCTCAAGCATCCGCTGCTCGGCCTCGGTCTCGAACGCGCTACTGTGCGCCATGCGGCGGAACTGGTCGAACTGGTGGCGCTGCGCGGCGGCACGGGCCGCCCCGACATTGCCTTGCTGCCGGACTTGTTCGAGGCCCGCCTCACAGGCCTCGGCGATGACAGCCGGCCGCCCTTCTGGTTTGCCCGTCTCACCGTGCGCTCCATCGAGGATGCACGAACCCTCCTCGCACGGCTGGCGCAGGCGCTGGCGCCGCTTTCGGCCTTTCGCGGCCAGCCGGATGCCGATCTTGCGGCGCTGGTCAAAGCCAGCGTGGTGGCCCTCGAGGCTCTCGGCCGCTCCGCCGATGGCGGTCTTGGAGACCTCTACGCCGGCGATGCCGGCGACAAGCTTGCCGAGCTGCTGCGCGGGCTTGTGTCGGCTTCGGCGTCGCTGTCGTTCGTCGCGAGCGAATGGCCCGATGTCATGGACGCGCTGATCGCGCCCGAGACGGTCAAGCCGGCGCAGGGTACCGACAGGAACATCGCGATCTGGGGCGCGCTCGAAGCGCGGCTGCAGGATGTCGACACGATGGTCATCGGCGGCCTCAATGAAGGCGTTTGGCCGCGCAAACCCGAGAGCGACCGCTTCATGTCGCGGCTGATGAAAACCGGCATCGATCTCGAGCCGCCCGAACGGCGCATCGGCCTCGCCGCGCATGATTTCCAGATGGCCATGGGCGCTAAGAAAGTGGTGCTGGCGCGCTCGGCCCGCGCCGGCGACGCGCCCGCCGTGCCATCGCGCTGGCTGCAGCGGCTGCTGACCTTCATCGGCAACGACCAGGCGGCAACACTGCGCCGGCGCGGCGACGAGTTGCTCGCCTGGGCGCGCGCACTCGATACCGGCCCGAAGCTGGATTTCGCGCCGCGACCGCAGCCGAAGCCGCCGCTGCCGGTGCGCCCAAGCCATTTCTCGGTCACCGAGATCGAAACCCTGCGCCGCGATCCCTATGCCGTCTATGCAAGGCGGATACTCGGCCTGATGCCGCTCGATCCGCTCATCCGCGACCCTGGTGCTGCCGAACGCGGTACACTGTTCCATGCCATCCTGCATCTGTTCTCGTCGCGCGTGGCCGATCCACGGGCGCCAGACGCGCTCGCCGGCCTCATCGCCGCCGGCCGCGCCTGTTTTGCCGAGGCTGCCCTTCCGGCCGATGTCGAGGCGGTGTGGTGGCCGCGCTTCGAGAAGCTCGCCGCCAACATCATCGAGTGGGAGCGCACGCGCGCCGATGCGGTGGTCCGGCGCCATGCCGAGGAGCGAGCCGGCAAGACCATCGTCGACCAGTCCGGCGTGACACTGTCCGGCTACGCCGACCGTATCGATCTGCTGGCCGGTGGCATGGCCGACATACTGGATTACAAGACCGGCTCCTCGCCATCAAAGGCGCAGGCGCATATGCTGCTGGCCCCGCAACTGGCGCTGGAGGGCGCGCTGCTCAGGCGCGGCGCCTTCAAGGATCTGGGCGCGCGCGAGCCCTCGCAGCTGGCCTTCGTGCGGCTGAAGCCCAATGGCGAGGTCTTCGAGGAGTCCATACTCGAACACAACCGTCAGCCGCGGAGCGCGACCGACCTCGCCGAAGAGGCTTGGGCGCGGCTGGAGAAACTGCTGATCCATTATGCCAAACCGGAGACCGGCTATCTGTCGCGCGCGCTGCCGTTTCGCGAAGGCGAGACGGATGGCGACTACGACCATCTCGCTCGCGTGCTCGAATGGTCGGCCGGCGGCGATGCGGGTGATGAAGGAGGGGAGGCATGAAGAAGGCCTATCCCATCCCGAGCGACACCGCTTCAAGCCAGGCTCGCGCCGCCGATCCCGGTAATTCCGCCTGGGTGTCGGCCAATGCGGGATCGGGCAAGACCCATGTGCTGGCCCAACGCGTCATCCGGCTGCTGCTCAATGGCACCGATCCGTCGAAGATCCTGTGCCTGACCTATACGCGCGCCGCCGCCGCCAACATGTCGAACCGGGTCTTTTCCACGCTGTCGGACTGGACGGCGCTCGGCGACGCCGAGCTGGCCGTGAAGATCGAGGCGCTCGAAGGGCGCCGGCCCGACCGCGACACGATGCGCCGCGCGCGCCGCCTGTTCGCCGAGGCATTGGAAACCCCCGGCGGACTGAAAATCCAGACCATCCACGCCTTCTGCGAATCCGTGCTCCACCAGTTCCCGCTGGAAGCCAATATCCCCGCCCATTTCGAAATGCTCGACAGCCAGATGGAGGCATCGCTTTTCGCCACCGCGCGCCGCGAGATGATTTCGGCCGCCGGCGACAGGGACCTGGCCGACGCCTTCGCCACCGTGCTGGAACGCGGCGGTGAAGCCGGCCTCGATGCCCTGCTCGGCGAGATCGTGCGCAAGCGTGACGGGCTGCGGCCTTTCCTCGATGCGGTCGGGCTTGATGGCTTCCAGCCCTTGTTCGATGAATTCCATTTCCGCCCCGGCCAGACCGCCGAGGGCATAGCGGCCTCGGTGTGGCCGCTGCCGGGCTTCCTGCCCGACTATTTTGCCGGCTTTGTCCAGGCCGCCGAATCCACCGACGCCAGATCGGTGCTGAACAACATCCTGCCCTATGCGCGCCAGGCCTTCGCCGAGAGCGATCCGATTCGCCGGCTGCAATTGCTTGCCAGAGCCTTCCTCAAGACCGATGGCGCGCCCTACGATCCGGCAAATGCCTTCAAGAAAGCGCTGACCGATCTGTTGCCGGACCTCGCCGATCGATATCGCTCGGCGTCGGGCGCCATCATCGAAACCGTCGACCGGCTGGCGCTGTTCCGGATGCTGGAAGGCACGCGCGCGGCGCTCACCATCGCCGACTGGCTGATCGCCCGCTATGAAGTGCTGAAGCGTGGGCGCGGCTTTCTCGACTTCAACGACCTGATCACCCGCACGGTCAACCTGTTGGCGCGGCCCGATGCCGGTCCGTGGGTGCAGTACAAGCTCGATCAAGGCATAGACCACATCCTGCTCGACGAGGCGCAGGACACCAGTCCTGACCAGTGGGAGGTGGTGAAGCGGCTGGCCGAGGAATTCTTTGCCGGCTTCGGAGCGCGCGACAGGATCCACCGCACTGTGTTTGCCGTCGGCGACGAGAAGCAGTCGATCTATTCCTTCCAGGGTGCGGCGCCCGACTCCTTCGCCGATAGCCGGTTGTTGTTCGCCGGCCGGGTGCGCGACGCCGAAGCGGCGTTCGCCGACCTCAAGCTGACCTGGTCGTTCCGTTCGACCGATGACGTGCTGGCCGCCGTCGACCGCGTCTTTGCCGATCCTGTCGTTCGGCGCGGCATCAGCCACGATCCCGATCCGCTGAGCCACAAGGCCATCCGCACCGATGCGCCGGGCTATGTCGAGGTGTGGCCGTCGATCGGCGCCGATATCGTCGACGAGCCCGACGACTGGACGCAGGCTATCGACCATGCCCATGCCCCCGCGGTGCGCGTTGCCGAGAATGTCGCGGCCACCATCGCCGGCTGGATCGGCAGCGGCGAGATCATCGAAGGCCGCGGCAAGCGGCTGCGGCCCGGCGACGTGCTGGTGCTGGTGCGCAAGCGCGACAGTTTCGTCCACGCCCTGACGCGGGCGCTCAAACGCCGCGACATTCCGGTTGCTGGCGCCGACCGGCTGAGCCTGCCCGGCCATATCGCGGTCAAGGACCTGATCGCGCTCGGCCATCTCCTGATCCAGCCGCAGGACGATTTGTCGCTGGCCGCAATCCTGCGCAGCCCGGTCTTCGACCTGCCGGAGGAGGCGCTTTTCACGCTCGCCGCACAGAGGCCGCCCGGCCTCTCACTGGCCGCGTCGCTGCGCCAGCACGCCGGCGAAAGCGACGCCCTCGCAGCGGTCGTCGAACAGCTCGACATCTGGGCCAACGAGGCGGCCTTCAAACCGGTGTTCGAGTTCTATGCCGGCCTGCTGGCACGCGATGGCGTGCGCCGGAAGATGATCGCCCGGCTCGGGCCGGAAGCCGGCGATATTCTCGACGAGTTCCTGAGTTTCTGTCTTGCCGAGGAGCGGACTGGCCTGCCAGGGCTGGAGGCCTTCCTGTCGACGCTCGAGAATGCCGGGCCCGAGATCAAGCGCGAGATGGACCAGACCCGCGACGAGGTCCGCGTCATGACTGTGCATGCGGCCAAGGGCCTGGAAGCGCCGGTCGTGTTCCTGGTCGATGGCGGCTCCGCCCCGTTCAGCGACCAGCATTTGCCGCGCCTGATGCCTTTCGACGGCTCAGGCCGACATTGGCCCGGCAAGGGCTATCTCTGGCGGTCGGCCAGCGATGTCGCCAACGGCTTTTCGAAAACGGCCGCCGCTCGCGCCCGAGAGCTCGCCGACGACGAGTATCGCCGGTTGCTCTATGTCGGCATGACCCGCGCCGAGGACCGGCTGATCGTCTGTGGCTATCACGGCAAGCGGGCACCGAATGCCGGCACCTGGCATTCGATCGTTAGCCGCGCGCTGACCGGCGCGCCCGAAAGCGAACAGCGTGCGCATCCCGCCAGCGGCGAGCCGGTGCATCGTTTTCATGTCACCAATCTGCCACCGGTCGCGACGAGCTCCGGTGAGCAGGCGCGGCAGGCCGATGCGTTCGGCCCGTTGCCATCGACCTTGTTCCGTGCCTTGCCGCCCTTCGAGGACCTGCCGCGTCCCCTGTCCCCGTCGGGCGCCTCGGCGCTGATCGATGAGGGCAAGGAAGCCGTCGTCGACAAGGCTTCGCCGGTGCTGGACGGCGACGCCGAGCCCGGTTTTGCCGTGCTGCGCGGGCTCGCGCTGCACAAGCTGCTGCAGATGTTGCCTGGCATGGCCGAGGACGGACGCAAGGGCGCGGCCGAGCGCTACCTGGCGCGCGTCGGTGCAGGCTGGCCCTCGTCAGAGCGGGAAAAAGCCCTGGCATCGGTTATTGCCATACTTGCCGATCCTAGCCTCGGTCAGCTGTTCGCGCCCTCCTCTCGAGCCGAGGTCGCAATCATGGGCAGTCTGGAGGTAAGGGGAAAAAAGCGCTCCATTTCCGGCAAGATCGACCGTTTGGCGGTCACCGCGGACACGGTCTCGATCGTCGACTACAAGACCAACCGGCCCGCACCCGCCTCTCTCGCCGAAGTCCCGCCGGCCTATCTGCTGCAGCTCGCGCTCTATCGCGCCCTGCTGCAGCCGCTTTATCCCGGGCGGGAGGTCAAGGCGGCCCTCCTGTTTACCGAAGCGCCAAGGCTGATCGAACTGCCGGCCCGGTCCATGGATGACGACCTTGCCCGACTCACGGGAGCGTGACACAAGACCTGCTTGAAGAAGGGCGCGACAACCACCACATTTGGGTGCGACAAAGAACTCTCGAAAGGATTTTTCCGCATGGGTGCCACCGTCAAGGTCGACAAGAGCAATTTCCAGGCCGATGTGCTCAACGCCAAGGAGCCGGTCGTGGTCGATTTCTGGGCGGAATGGTGCGGCCCGTGCAAGATGATCGCGCCGGCGCTCGAAGACATCGCAGTCGAACTCGGCAGCAAGGTGAAGGTCGCCAAGCTGAACATTGACGAGAATCCCGAGCTTGCCGCGCAATTCGGCGTGCGCTCGATCCCGACACTGATGATCTTCAAGGGCGGCGAAGTGGCCGACATGAAGGTCGGTGCCGCGCCCAAGACCGCGCTGTCGCACTGGATCAACGGCAACCTCGCCTGAGGTTCTTAAAAACCGGATCGATAAGCCCGGCCTCGCGCCGGGCTTTTTTGTTGGCGTCATCGGTGAACTGCTCTGGCCCTCACACAAGGGCTTTCCATGTCTTCTGTTGTGAGCAGAAGCAGGGAGAGAAAAATGACCGGATCCGCCAAGGCCACCGTCTTCATCGACAATGAGCGCGTCATCGTCACCGAATACCGCTTCCAGCCCGGTGACAACACCGGTTGGCACCGCCATGGCCACGACTATGTCGTCGTGCCGCTGATGGACGGCAAGGTGAAACTATTGACCAAGGACGGTGAATCCTTCGCCGAGATGAAGAAGGGCGCGCCCTATTTCCGCAAGGAAGGCGTCGAGCACGACGTCATCAACGCCAATGAGGGCGAATACGCCTTTATCGAGATCGAGCTGAAGTAACCGGCGTCTCGACGGCTGATTGCACATGGGAAATCTGGAAATCCCATGCGCACGGATGCGCATGCCATCAGCAGCCGTCTTGATGGCTGGAGCGGATTGGCACATATCTCTTTCAAACCGGAGTTTGAAATGGCCGAATCACAGCTCTCAGTCCGCAGTGCAAAAGCACGCGATCTGGCTCATCGCCTTGCCCGTCGCGAGAATCGCTCTATAGCCGACGTGGTCGAACGCGCGCTCGAAGCCTACGAGATACGGGAAGCGGGCCGAGAACCCGCATCCACCTTCTATGCCCGCCTGACTGCAAGCAGCGGCGCCGACATTGATCTGGAGAAAGTCATCCGCGAAGGCCACGGGCGACGAAGCCGTTCAGGAGACAGCACTCAGGTCGGCGGCGTGCCGTTTTCGGCCAGCACCGCGCCGGCCAGATAGAGCGAGCCGCCGATCAGGATGCGCGGCGGCGGGCCGTCCCAGGTGTCGCGCAGCAGCATCAGCGCGCTGGCGACGGAACTGACCGGCTCTGCCGACAACCCGGCTTCCGTGGCGCGGATCGCCAGTTCGTCGTTCGGCACGCCGGCGTCGCTCATGCTCACCGGCACGGTGTAGACATGCCGGACCAGGCCTTTGAAGGCGCGGAAATAGCCACTCTGGTCCTTGGTGTTGATCATGCCCGAGATGAGGAAGAGCGGGCGCGGGTTCTTTTCTTCCTGCTCGGCCAAGGCTTCGGCGACAACCACCCCGGCGCCCGGATTGTGGCCGCCGTCGAGCCAGATGTCGGCGCCCTTTGGCGCGAGCTCCGCCAGCCGGCCTTGCATCAGCTTCTGCATGCGGCCGGGCCAGGCGACACTGGTCATCGCTTTTTCGGCGGCGCGATGGCTGATCTCGAAGCCAGCCGCCTTGATCGCGGCGATCGCCGCGGCCGCATTGGCGAACTGGTGACGACCCGGCAGCCGCGGCGACGGCAGGTCCATCAGGCCGTCCTCGTCCTGGTAGACCATGCGGCCATTTTCCTCGAAGGCCAGGAAATCCTGGCCGTAGACGAAGGTCGGGCATTCCAGCCGCTCGGCGGTTTCGATCAACACCTGCAGCGCCGTTTCGCTTTCCTGCGCGCCGATCACCACGGGGCAGCCGCGTTTCATGATGCCGGCCTTTTCAGCCGCGATCAGTTCGACACGGTCGCCGAGATAGGCCTCGTGGTCCATCGAGACCGGCATGATCACCGACACGGCCGGCCTGGCGATGACATTGGTGGCATCGAAGCGGCCGCCGAGACCGACCTCGATGATGGCGGCTTCGGCGGGATGTTCCGAAAACAGGATGAAGGTGACGGCGGTGAGGATTTCGAAGACGGTAATCTTCTGGCCTTCATTGGCCTTGGCGACGCGGGCAATGGCCTCGGCGAAGACATCATCGTCGACCAGCCTGCCACCGCCTTCGGCGGCAAGCCGGTAGCGCTCGTGCCAGTTCACCAGATGCGGCGACGTGTGCACGTGCACGAGACGCCCGGAAGCCTCCAGCAATGCCCGTGAGAAGGCCGCGCAGGAGCCCTTGCCGTTGGTGCCGGCGATATGGATGACCGGCGGCAGCAAGTCCTGCGGATTGCCCAGCCGCTCCAAGAGCCGCGTGATGCGTTCGAGCGAAAGGTCGAAGCCTTTCGGGTGAAGCGCCATGAGGGCTTCGATTTCGCGGTCGGCGGCGAGCGTCGTCATGACAGAATCCTGGCGCATGGCCCGAGAACCAGAATCAATCCCGGAATAGCCATGGCAATCAAAAGGCTACAGCGCGCCATGGACATGACGCAATCATTGTTCGCGGTGGCTGGTGTCGCGTCAGGCCTGCGGCCTGGATTCGCCGGCAACCACGGCTGGCGGCAAGATTTCCGGTTCCAGCGGCTTTTCAGCCTCCGGCATCTTGAGCAGCATCTTCAACAATCGTGCGATCGTCTCGCGCAGCTCAAGCCGCGACACCACCATGTCGACCATGCCGTGCTCCATCAGATATTCGGAGCGCTGGAAGCCGTCCGGCAGTTTCTCACGAATGGTCTGCTCGATGACGCGCGGCCCGGCAAAGCCGATCAACGCGCCGGGCTCGGCGATGTGCACATCGCCCAGCATGGCGTAGGAGGCGGTGACGCCGCCGGTGGTCGGATTGGTCAGCACGACGATATAGGGAAGACCGGCTTCCTTGAGCCGGTCGACGCCGACCGTGGTGCGCGGCAATTGCATCAGCGACAGGATGCCTTCCTGCATGCGGGCGCCGCCGGAAGCGGCGAACAGGACCAGCGGCCGCTTGCGCTGCAGGGCGACCTCGAAAGCGTGCACGATGGCATCGCCCGCCGCCATGCCGAGCGAACCGCCCATGAAGGCGAAATCCTGCACCGTCACCACCACCGGCAGGCCGTCGATGGTGCCCAGCGCGTTGACGATCGCGTCTTCCAGGCCGGTCTTGGCCTTGGCGTCCTTCAGCCGGTCGGTGTAGCGCTTCTCATCGCGGAACTTCAGCGGATCCTGCACGACCTTCGGGTTCTCGAGGGTCTCGTACTTGCCGTCGTCGAGGAAGTATTTCAGCCGCTCCTTGGCCGAGATCTTCATATGATGGCCGGAGGACGGGATGACGAACTGGTTGGATTCCAGATCCTTGTGGAACACCATCTCGCCGGTCTCGGGATCCTTGATCCAGAGATTCTCGGGCATGTCGGTGCGCCGGCCGAGCATCGAATTGATCTTCGGGCGAACGTAATTGGTGATCCAGTTCATCGCTTCGGCTCCTGTCCTGACGAAGAGTTGTTAATGCATGCCGCCCAGAAGTGGGAACCGGTTTTGGGATATCGGCATGCACGAAACCAGAGGTAGGAGAACTATTCGGCGGCAGCAAGGCGGGCCGAACGCACGCCTTGTGCAAGGCCGCTGACCAGCGTGGCGACGGCCTCGGCCGGATCGGCGGTCTTTTCACCCTTCGGCCCCAGCACATTGGCGACCGCATTGACAATCGCGGTGCCGACGACGACGCCATCGGCATTGGCGCCGATCACGCGCGCCTGCTCGGCGGTCTTGACGCCAAAGCCGACGCAGACCGGCAGGTCGGTATGGCTCTTGATGCGCTTCACCGCCGACGCCACCTTGCCGGTATCAGCCAGCGCCGAGCCGGTGATGCCGGTCATGGAGACGTAGTAGACGAAGCCGGATGTGTTCTGCAGCACCTTGGGCAGCCGCTTGTCGTCGGTGGTCGGCGTCGCCAGGCGGATGAAGTTGATGCCCGCCTTCAGCGCCGGAATGCAGAGTTCCTCGTCCATCTCGGGCGGCAGGTCGACGACGATCAGCCCGTCGATGCCGCTGGCCAGCGCGTCTTTCAGGAAACGGTCGACGCCGTAGATGTAGATCGGGTTGTAGTAACCCATCAGCACGATCGGCGTTTCATTGTCGCCTGCTCGGAACTCTGCCGCCATCTTCAGGGTCTTGACCAACGTCTGGCCGCCTTTCAGCGCGCGCAGGCCCGCCGCCTGGATCGCTGGGCCGTCGGCCATCGGATCGGAAAACGGCATGCCGAGCTCGATGATGTCGGCGCCGGCCGTGGGCAGCGCCTTCATGATCGACAGCGAGGTGTCGTAGTCCGGGTCGCCGCCCATGAAATAGGTGACGAGCGCCGGGCGGCCTTCGGTCTTCAGCTTCGCCATGCGGCGGTCGATGCGGGTCGTCATGATCAGATCTCCATGCCCAGCATCGAGGCCACCGTGTGCACGTCCTTGTCGCCACGGCCCGAAAGGTTGACGATGACGATCTGGTCCTTGCCCATGGCAGGCACGATCTTCACCGCATGCGCGATGGCGTGCGCGGATTCCAGCGCCGGAATGATGCCTTCGACGCGCGTGGTCAACTTGAAGGCTTCCAGCGCCTCGTCATCGAGGATCGGCACATATTCGACGCGGCCGGAATCGCGCAGCCACGAATGCTCCGGCCCGACGCCGGGATAATCCAATCCGGCCGAGATCGAATGCCCATCCATGATCTGGCCATCCGCGTTCTGCAGGAGATAGGTGCGGTTGCCGTGCAGCACTCCGGGCGAACCGGCATTCATCGAGGCGCAATGCTCGATGCCGTCGAGACCGCGACCGCCGGCCTCGATACCGATGATGCGCACATCCTTGTCATCCAGGAAGGGGTGGAACAGGCCGATGGCGTTGGAGCCGCCGCCGACAGCGGCGATGATGGTGTCCGGCAGCCGGCCTTCCTGTTCGAGGATTTGCGCGCGCGCCTCCGAACCGATCACCGACTGGAAGTCGCGCACCAGCTCCGGATAGGGATGCGGGCCCGCCGCGGTGCCGATCAGGTAATAGGTGTCCTCGACATTGGTCACCCAGTCGCGCAAGGCTTCGTTCATGGCGTCCTTGAGCGTGCCGTGGCCAGCAGTGACCGGCCGCACTTCGGCGCCGAGCAGCTTCATGCGGAAGACATTGGGGCTTTGGCGGGCAACGTCGGTGGCGCCCATATAGACCACGCAGGGAAAGCCGAAGCGGGCCGCGACGGTGGCCGACGCCACGCCATGCTGGCCGGCGCCGGTTTCGGCGATGATGCGCTTCTTGCCCATGCGCTTGGCGAGCAGGATCTGGCCGAGGCAGTTGTTGATCTTGTGCGAACCGGTATGATTCAGGTCCTCACGCTTGAAATAGACCTTGGCGCCGCCCCCGAGGCCCTTCGCCGAAGAAATCTCACGAAGATGCTTGGTCAGCCCTTCCGCGAAATAGAGCTTCGACGGCCGCCCGGCATAGTGGGTCGAAAGATCGGTCAGCTCGGCTCTGAAATCCGGATCGTTCTTGACCTCGTTCCAGTTCTTTTCCAGATCGAGGATCAGCGGCATCAGCGTTTCGGCGACGAAACGGCCGCCGAAAATGCCGAACATGCCCTGCTCGTCGGGTCCGGTGCGGAAGGAATTTGGTGTCGCCGGCTTGTTCATCGCCGATCTCCTGGCATCTTGTTGAGCATGTCCTTGTCGGAAAACCGGGTTCCACTTTTCCGGGACATGCTCTGGTTTGAGCCGGTCAGGCGGCGCGGTCGTCGCGTGCTGCCCGGACGGCCCGGAAAAACTGTTCGATCAGCCCCGGATCCTTGACGCCCGGCGCGCTTTCCACGCCCGACGAAATGTCTATTCCGGGCGGGTTTGCAAGCCGAAGGGCATCGCCGATATTGGCGGCGTTGAGCCCACCGGAAAGCATGTAATCGACGCCGGCGTCAAGGCCGGCGAGAATGCGCCAGTCGAAGGCCACACCATTGCCGCCCGGCAGTTCGGAGCCTTTCGGCGGTTTGGCATCGAACAGCAAGCGGTCGGCAACGCCGATGAACGGCCCTATGCGGCCGAGGTCGGCGGCCTCGCTGAGCGGCAACGCCTTGATCACCGGCAAGCCATGGCGGGCCTTCAGTTCGGCCACCCGTCCGGGTGTTTCCGAGCCGTGCAACTGCAGCATGTCGGGCTGCATCGCCGTGACGATCTCGTCCAGGAAGGCGTCGCTGGCATCGACCGTGACGGCGACCGCCAAAGCCTTGCCGCGCGCCGTTTCGCGCAGGCGGCCGGCTTCAGCCGGCCCGACATAGCGAGGGCTTCTAGCGAAGAAAATAAAGCCGACATGGCTGGCGCCGCCGGCCAGGGCCGCGGCCATAGCCTGGTCGGTCTTCAAACCGCAGATCTTGATGTCGAGCGCCATGGCGCGGGAATTGGCACGAAAAGCGATGAGAGTCGAGAAAAAGCATGCTGTTTGCCGGCAAGGCCAAAGGCGCTACCTATTGATGGAGGGCACGTTGATGAACAGCATGCCGGGCGGGAGAACAACCATGAGCGATACAACCGACCCAACCGTTGCCGAACTGAAGCAGAAGATCGCGCAAGCGCGTGAGGTCATTGCCCACCTGATGGACAAGGCCGCCTTCAACGGCGCCGAAGCACACCGCGCGCTGGAGTATTTCGGCAGCGACGCCTTCGACCGCAATTTCCTGCCCTGGCCGCATCATGGAAATGAGGGGCTGAGGCCGGAGGAGCTCAATGCGGCGAATGACGATTGAGGCCGTCCATATCGGTGTGGGTAAGCTTGCGAAACTCGAACTACTGCAATCCGCGGGGCCGATCCGTGTAAAGAAGCTGGTGTTCCTCACTAGCCTCGGCCCAACTGGAGGGCAAAACGATTGATTCTTGCCGCGCCTGGTCGAATGCTGCCCGCATCTGCCTGGCACACCGCGCGGCGGGAACGCGGCCAACGCCGGTTCCCATCCCGGGGAAGGCAATCGTCCGGACATGCTCCCGCACCTTCGCCCCGGAAAGGGCCTCGGTATGGAACGTCCCATGCCGGACCAGTAGCAAGGTCGCCCGGGTGGCGAGGAACGGGTTGACGGTGTTTTGATCGAGCACCATCGGCACCCGCATGGTCGGTGCTGCGATTAGATAGGGATGGTTGTGATTTCCCGTCGAGACGATTTCCGCGGCTCCAACCAGGAGCTCCCCATAGTGATAGTCGACAATGACTCGGCGCAGTCGAAGCTGGAGATCCCAGCCAAAACGCGAGAGTACTGAGCATCAATGCCACCATCCATAAAGCCATAGCTGTTGGCGGGGCTGACAAGCGCGTCCGCCTCAACGTCGAAAATAGACCCCCTATGAATTTGCACATTGGCTACGCCGCGAAATTCCTTCGCCCAGGCGTCAGCTAGGTTCGGTTCCATCGCCGTCAGGATCAATTTCAAAACAATCCTCCCTTCATGAGCGAGCGCCAACTTTCCTTATGCGGATCGATCCCGTAAGTTAGCCGCAGGCGCAGGCAAACTTCATGTCACGAAAATCAAGTCGCGCATTGCCTCCGCCAAATTATTGTCCCCGAAACCCTCGTCAAACTCTATGTAAAACGGGCTAAATTCCGGCGCTGGCTGCGGCAATGGAAGATCGAGTTAATCGAAAGGCCAACCTGAGTGGTTTGAGCTCTTTCCTGGAACCGGGTGCGCTCCGTTTCCTGCACCGCTGGAGCATAAGCATCAGCGTCGCGGCATGGATCCTAGGGTCTGCGCCGCGTCGCTTCGCTCCTTGCTTCGCCCTAGGGTGACGAAATTGAGATGGGTTCGCCAATCCCGAACGCTTGCGCTAGCGCCCTATTCGAACACGATCGCCTGCAGGGCGCCGCCATTGCGCTTCAGCCAATCCTTGCAACGGTCAGTATCGGGGCAAAGTTTTTCGCATAGTTTCCAGAATTTCGGGCCGTGGTTCATCTCTTTCAGATGCGCCACCTCGTGCGCGACGAGGTAGTTTATGACTGGTGGCGGCGCCATCATGATACGCCAGGAGAAGGACAGATTGCCTTCCGAGGTGCAGGAACCCCAGCGGCTTGACGTATCCTTGTAGCGGATCGCCTTGGCGCGCTTGCCAAGCGCCTCGGTGTGCCTGACCACTAGCTTTTCGATCTCCTTCTTGGCCTCGCGCTTCAAGAAATCGGCGATACGGCGCGGGAGGTGCACACGCTCGCCATGCACGATCAGCAGCGGGCCGCGCTCGTCGCGCGACACGGTGACGGTGCCGCGCTTTGACGGTTCATGGACGATGCGGTGCGGCACGCCCCGAACTGGGATCTTGATGCCGGGCCGTACCTGAGGCCGCGTCGGCACCTTGGCCAGCCGCTGCTCCAGCCAGTCCTGATGGCGGTCGAGGAACCGCTCCACCTCGCCACGGCGCAGGCCAGGCGGAACGGTGATGCGCAGGCCCTGGCCACCGGAATCGATGCGCAGCGTCAGACGTCGCGCCCTGGCACTCTCGACGATCTTGAGCGGCAATGTGCGGCCGGCGACGCAATATTCACGCTCGACGACGGGCGTCGGCTTAGGCTTTGTCAGATTGCGAAAGAATCCGAGGGTCATGGCGGGACGATACGCGATTCGGGAAAAACGAATAGAACAAAAAAGAAACGGCGCCGCTTGCGCGACGCCGTCATCATACCTCAGCCTGTCGCGCGGCTTCAGTCGTCGAGCAGGTTCGAGCCCTTGCCACGCTTGGCGGTCGACGTTCCGGCGCTCGGGTCGGCCTTGGTCGGAGCAGTCGACTTGTTGCGGTTCGCCATGAAGCGATCGAACTCGTCCTGATCCTTGGCACGACGCAATTCGCGGGCATAATCGTCGAACTCGGTCAGCATGTCGTCGAGCTTGCGGCGTTCCTCGGCGAGGCGCTCAAGCTCCTTTTCGCGCCAGTCGTCGAAGGCGACATTGCCGGTGCGGGCGGAGCCATTGCCCCAGCGCGCGGCCTTGTCGGAGCCGCGGCGGCAACCGGCGAAGATGCCGTCGGTCGCGCGGTTGACGTCACGCTTGAAGCCTTCAAGCCGGTCGCCCCAGATGATGTAGGCGAGCATGGCGAAGCCGAGCGGCCAGAACACCATGAAGCCGATCACCATCAACGCGATGGTTGCCGGCGTCCAGGCCGGGCGGATCAATGCAGATGTGTTCATTTTCTCCCATTCCTTCGGTTGGAGACAGCCAGGACCGGCTGCGTGGAATCGAAATGGGAAGGCAAAAACAGCGATTCAAGACAATGTCCGCTAAAACCGGACAAGCTTCTGAAATGATTGTCGCTTTTTGAGCATATCGAGGAAAAGCACGGTCAGCCCGGCGATCAGCCCCCAGAAAGCAGCACCGACGCCAAACAATGTCAGCCCGGAAGCGGTGACGGCAAAGGTGACGGTGGCGGCCATGCGCTCGCCCTCATCCTTGAGCGCGATCGCCAGCGCGTTGGCGAGCGAGGCCATCAGCGCGAGACCCGCCACCAACACGATCAGGCTTTGCGGCAGGACGGCGAAGATCGCCACCAGCGACGCGCCAAAAATCGCGAAGATGAGATAGGCAAGCGCGTAGAACGGGCCGGTCTTCCAGCGCTCAGCGGGGTCGGGATGGACATCCGGCCCGGTGCAGATCGCCGCCGAGATCGCGGCCAGATTGGTGGTCGAACCGCCGAACGGCGCCGACAGAAGCGAAAACAGACCGGTGACGCCGATCAGCGGACCGGGTTCGGGATGGTAGCCGGCGGCGCGCAGCACGGCGAGACCCGACAGGTTCTGCGAGGCCATGGTGACAAGGTAGAGCGGCAGTGCCAGACCTATCATCGCCTTGACGGTGAAATCAGGCGCGATCAGCGTCAGTGTGGACAGCTCTGGGGTGGGCAGGCCGCCGACACGGCCAGTGAGAAAAGCACCTAGTCCGCCGCCGATCAGCACCGCCAGAACCGACAGCGCCGGGTTGAACAGGCGGATGATGAAAAAGGCCGCGATCAACGGCAGGATCAGCCACGGATCCACCGGAATAGTCTTGACCGCGTTGAGGGCGAAGGTGACGACGATGCCGGCCAACATTCCGGAAGCGACCGAGGGCGGTATCCTGGAGATCAGCTGCGTCAACGGCCGGAACAGGCCGGTGGCGATCAACAGGATGCCGGCGACGATGAAGGCGGCGACGGCCTCGCCGATCGAAAAGCCGCTCGATGCCGCCATTAGCGCCAGGCCTGGCGTCGACCAGGCGGTGATCACAGGCATTTTCGTGCGCCACGACAGCCACAGGCTTTCGATCGCCATGGCGAGGCAAATGGTCGTCACCCAGCTCGCCGTCTGAACCTGCGTCGCGCCGACCGCCTTGGCGGCGGCAATGACGATGGCCAGCGTGCCGCCGAAGCCGACGATTGCCGCGACAAAGGCGGAGACCGGGATGGAAAGGCGCATCGTCATTTGCCTCGTCCGGCTATGTCACCCACCGCCCGGACCAGCATGTCGAGGTCCTGCGGCCGCGACAGGCGGTGGTCGCCGTCGGGAATGAGCGACAGCGTGACATCGTCGGCCGGCAGCAGCCCGACCAGTTTCAGCGCATGGCTCGACGGTACGTCGGGATCGGCAAGGCCCTGCAAGATATGGACCGGGCAATGCGTGTCGATCGGCCCGGTCATGACCCGGTTGTCGCGCCCGTCCTCGATCAGAGCCCTGGTGTAGATGTAGGGCTCGGTGGAGTAGTCGGACGGCTCGGCGAAGAAACCTTTTTCGGCGAGGTCGCGTTTTTGGACCTCGGTCAGCACCGGCTCGACCAGCTCACTGGTAAAATCCGGCGCCGGCGCCAAAAGCACCAAGCCGACGATATTTGTGTCCCCGGCCTTGCGCAGTTCCTGCACCATGCGCAGCGCGATCCAGGCGCCCATCGACGAGCCGACCAGGATCTGATTGCTTTTGGTGAAATGCCGAAATACGGCAAGGCTTTGCGACAGCCATTTCGAAATCGTGCCGTCGGCAAAGGCGCCGCCGGATTCGCCATGGCCCGAATAATCGTGGCGCAAAAACGCACGGCCTTCCCTCGCCGCCCAGCCGGCCAGCGTCTCGGCTTTCGTGCCCAGCATGTCGGACTTGTAGCCGCCGAGCCAGACAATGCCGGGTGTGGCGCCGGATGTATGGCGGACCGCGATGCGCGATCCATCGACGTCCAGAAAAGTGGGGGCGGTGGCGGTCATGGGTTATCGATCGGTCCTGGTTGACTGGCTCCGGTCTCTGGGCTCCGGTCTTTTGGCACAGCCACAGGTGAGGCGGAAAGTGCTCGCGATGCTTCTTTGCTTGGTACAGGCTCTTGATCAGGTGATTTCCTGAGAACGCTGTGCTATTGACTCCGCCCGCGCGCTTCCCACATTGGCGCGTCCACATACAATTTTGTACGAACCCTGAACGAAACGGCCAAGGAGACCACGACCATTCGCAGACCTTTCAAAGCAGCGGCGCCCACCAAGGATGGCCCGCGCTCCAACCGTGACATCCGGGTTCCCCGGGTCCAGCTTATCGACGCCGAAGGCCAGAACCGTGGCGACGTTTCCATCAACGACGCATTGTTACTCGCCGAAGAGGCAGGGCTCGATCTCGTCGAAATATCGCCCAACGCACAGCCGCCCGTCGTCAAGATTCTCGATCTCGGCAAATTGAAATACGCCAACCAGAAGAAGGCGGCCGAGGCGCGCAAGAATCAGAAGGTCATCGAGATCAAGGAGATCAAGATGCGCCCGAACATCGACAGCCATGACTACGAGACCAAGATGAAGGCGGTGCGCCGCTTCTTCGAGGAAGGCGACAAGGTCAAGCTGACGCTGCGCTTCCGTGGCCGCGAGATGGCGCATATGGAACTCGGCATGCAGCTTCTGAACAAGGTGCGCGAGGAAGTCGCTGCTATCGCCAAGGTCGAGGCGGAACCGAAGCTTGAAGGCCGCCAGATGATGATGGTGCTGGCGCCACGCTAAGCAGGCTCCGCTCGCTTCGCCGGACGTCGTCTGCTCAGGTTTCTTTGGTTGTCGCAGGTCCTCATCGCACCGTGCGACACTTTGCGGAACCCGGCTCAGATCACGTTAAGGTTAGGCGTGGCCGTCGCGCTCCAAATTCGCCTGAATTGTGCTACAGGCGTCCCGACGATCGGCGGGACGCCTGTTTCTTGGCCACAGCCGCGATCGCCGGCTTTGTTTTTATGCCTGTCGTTCTCCCAAAAGCCAGGTCATTTTGGGCGGCAGGCGATAGGCTCCTCGACGATCGGATACCTCCCTTGGACAATGAACCGAAATACGGGCTGGGCAACTACCAGCAGATGCGCAGGCTGGTGCTTGCCGTGCTGGTGGTGGTGCTGTTTCTTGCGCTGCTGTTTGGTCAGTCGACCTTCCCGCCCGACACGCCGGTGCATGAATCGATCGAAATGTTCGGCGTGCTGCTGATTTTCCTCGGCATTGTCGGGCGCCTTTGGGCGACGCTCTATATAGGCGGGCGCAAATCTTCCGAGGTGGTGACCGGCGGGCCCTACTCGATCACCCGCAATCCACTCTATGTGTTCTCGACCGTGGCTGCGGCCGGCGTCGGCGCGCAGATCGGCTCGTTCTCCGGCGTCATCCTGTTCGCGGTTCTGTGCGCGGGTGTCTTCCACATCGTCATCCTGCGCGAGGAGAAATTCCTCAAGGAAGCACTTGGAGCGCCCTACCAGGCCTATCTGGAAAAGGTGCCACGCTTCTTCCCGAACCTTTCCCTCTATCAGGAGGGCGATACCGGCAGCTTCAAGCCGCGCCTGCTGCTGACCACGCTGCTCGATGGGCTGGTGTTTCTGATTGCCTTGCCAGCCTTCGAACTGATCGACGGCGCCCAGCAGTCGGGCATGCTGCCGGTGTGGTTCACTCTTCCCTGATTTCTAGGGCATTTCGGTCTCAATCGTGGTCGGCAAGCAGAATTGTCACGACCCGGGACTACTATCGCCGAAGCTGACGCTGCCCCTCATTGCCCTGCCGGGCATTTCTCCCCGTATAGTGACGGGGAGAAAGAGCAGTTGTGGCGTCGCGCTTATTCCGCAGCGTAGAAGATTAGCGAAAACATCGGCGAGGGCGCCCCCTCTCCCCGTCACTATACGGGGAGAGGATGCCGGCAGGCAGGTGAGGGGCAGCGCCAGCACTCGGGAAGGGATTCAAACTGAAGCGATAGCTTTGGCGAGTGAATGTGTCGGGTGTTGCGCACGGGCCTTCTTTGACGTATAGGACCGCCGTTCAAGAAAACCGCCCGGCAGGGCATGCCGTGGCGGTTTCATTTGCTTTTCGGGCTTTGGTCGGCCCGGAGCGAACAAGAAGCGCGATAGTGCGCCAACAATACGGAGTAGCAAAATGCCCAAGATGAAGACCAAATCGGCCGCCAAAAAGCGGTTCAAGATCACAGGTACGGGTAAAGTCCTGTCGGCTGCGGCCGGCAAGCGTCACGGCATGATCAAGCGTTCCAACAAGTTCATTCGAAATGCCCGCGGCACGATGGTTCTGGCTGAACCGGATGGCAAGAAGGTCATCAAGAATTTTCTGCCGAACGGCCTCTAAGGCATTCGGTCTGGACACGCATTTGTTTGACGCAATTCCGAACGGAAAACCGCAACACACTTTTCCTGGAATTGCTTTTAAGGAGATCATGACATGGCACGCGTAAAGAGAGGCGTCACCTCGCACGCCAAGCACAAGAAGGTCCTGAAAGCCGCCAAGGGTTTCTACGGCCGCCGCAAGAACACCATCCGCATTGCCAAGCAGGCGGTGGAAAAGTCGCTGCAGTACGCCTACCGCGACCGCAAGAACCGCAAGCGCTCGTTCCGCGCGCTGTGGATCCAGCGCATCAACGCGGCGACCCATGAGCACGGCCTGACCTATGGCCGCTTCATCGACGGTCTCAACAAGGCCGGGATCGAGATCGATCGCAAGATCCTGTCGGACATGGCAATCCACGAGCCGCAGGCTTTCGCAGCCCTGGTCGCCAAGGCCAAGGTGGCGCTCGAATATCTGAAGAACACCACGCCGAACGCTTTTGAAAGCGCTGTCGCTTAAGACCAGCGCTTCCCAAGCACTTTCGACACTTGATTTGGGGAACCCGCGCTGGCACGGCTGGCGCGGGTTCTTTTTTGGCCCCTGATGTAACCAAAATGGCACCCGCGTAACCAAAATCGTAACGCACGCTAACGCCTGCCACCGAATAGAAAGAATTTCGCCGTGAACGCCACCGCTGGAAATCTTGAAACCCTTGAAGCTTCCTTGATGGCCGACATCGCCTCGGCTGCCGACGAGCCGGCGATCGAGGCCGTGCGTGTCGCGGCCCTCGGCAAGAAGGGCTCGGTCTCCGAAATGCTGAAGACACTCGGCGCGATGAGCGCCGAGGAACGGCAGGTGAAAGGACCGGCGATCAATGGCCTGAAGAACCGCATCACTGAGGCGCTCACGGCTCGCAAGGCCGAGTTGAAGGATGCGGCGATCGCCGCCCGCCTCGCCGCCGAAAAGGTCGACGTGACGCTGCCGGTGCGGCAGTCGCCGGCCGAGCGCGGCCGCATCCATCCGATCAGCCAGGTCATCGACGAGATCGCGGCGATCTTCGGCGATCTCGGCTTCACCATCGCCGAAGGTCCCGATATCGAGACCGACTATTACAATTTCACCGCGCTGAATTTCCCCGAAGGCCATCCGGCGCGCGAGATGCACGACACCTTCTTCTTCCAGCCGGACGAGAAGGGCGAGCGCAAGCTTTTGCGCACCCACACCTCGCCCGTGCAGATCCGCACCATGGAGCGGCAGAAGCCACCGATCCGCATCGTCATTCCGGGCAAGACCTATCGCCAGGATTCCGACGCCACCCACTCGCCGATGTTCCATCAGGTCGAGGGGCTGGTGATCGACAGATCAGCCAACGTCGCCAACATGAAGTGGGTGCTGGAAGAGTTCTGCAAGGCCTTCTTCGAGGTGCCTTCGGTCAAGATGCGCTTCCGGCCGTCCTTCTTCCCGTTCACCGAACCAAGCCTCGAGGTCGACATCCAGTGCGACCGCTCGCGGCCCGGCGAAGTGCGCTTCGGCGAAGGCTCCGACTGGATGGAGATCCTGGGCTGCGGCATGGTGCACCCGAACGTGCTGCGCGCCGGCGGGCTCGACCCGGACGAGTATCAGGGCTTTGCCTGGGGCATGGGCATCGACCGTATCGCCATGCTGAAATACGGCATGCCGGACCTGCGCGCCTTCTTCGACGCCGATGTGCGCTGGCTGTCGCATTATGGCTTCCGGCCGCTCGACATGCCGACGCTGTTCGGGGGCCTGAGCCCGTGATGAGCCCAGAAATCCCTGCTGTCAAAGCTTACGGAAAAGTACAATGAAATTCACCCTCTCCTGGCTCAAGGATCACCTCGAGACCGACGCCTCGCTGAACGAGATCATCGAGCGGCTGACGTCGATCGGCCTCGAAGTCGAGCATGTCGACGACAAGTCCAGCCTGAAGCCATTCGTCATCGCCAGGGTGTTGAGCGCGGTGCAGCATCCCGACGCCGACCGGCTGCGGGTGCTGACCGTCGATACGGGCGACGGCAAGGCCCCCGTCCAAGTGGTCTGCGGCGCGCCCAACGCGCGCGCGGGCCTGATCGGCGCCTTCGCCGCGCCCGGCACCTATGTGCCCGGCATCGACGTGACGCTGACCGTCGGCAAGATCAGGGGCGTCGAAAGCCACGGCATGATGTGTTCCGAACGCGAGCTGGAATTGTCCGACGAGCACAACGGCATCATCGACCTGCCCGGAGATGCGCCGGTCGGCACCAGCTTCGCCGCCTATGCGCATCTCGACGATCCCGTCATCGAGATCAACCTGACGCCGAACCGGCCGGACGCCACCAGCGTCTATGGCATCGCGCGCGATCTCGCCGCGAGCGGGCTCGGACGGCTCGTGGGTGGCGCGATCATGCCGCATGTCGGCGAGGGGCTGTGTCCGGTGAAGGTGACGATCGAAGCGCCGGAACTCTGCCCCGGCTTCGCACTGACGATGGTGAGGGGCGTCAAGAACGGCCCGTCGCCGAAATGGCTGCAGCAGCGCCTGATCGCCATTGGCCTCCGACCGATCAGCGCGCTGGTCGATATCACCAACTATGTCACTTTCGACCGCGGCCGGCCGCTGCATGTGTTCGACGCGGCGAAGGTGGCTGGCAATCTCGTCGTGCGCCGGGCGAAGGACGGCGAAAAGGTGCTGGCGCTGGACGGCCGCGAATACACGCTGACGCCGGAGATGTGCGTGATCGCCGACGACAATGGCGTCGAATCGATCGCCGGCATCATGGGCGGCGAGCATTCCGGCTGCGACGAGAACACCACCGACGTGCTGATCGAGTCCGCGCTCTGGGACCCGATCGCCACCGCCCGCACCGGCCGCACGCTCGGCATCATCTCCGACGCCCGCTACCGCTTCGAGCGCGGCGTCGATCCCGAATTCATGGTGCCTGGCATCGAGCTGGCGACCAGGCTGGTGCTCGATTTCTGTGGCGGCACGCCGACGGAAATGGAAGTGGCCGGCTATGCCGGGCACAAGCCGAAGATCCTGTCGTTCCCGCTGTCGGAAGTGAAGCGCCTGACGGGCATCGAGGTGCCGAAGGCGGAAAGCCTCGACATCCTGACCCGCCTTGGTTTCCAGCCGCAGGGCTCGGGCGACGTCGTCAAGGTCAAGGTGCCGTCATGGCGGCCGGATGTCGACGGCAAGGCCGACCTTGTCGAGGAAGTGATGCGCATCCACGGTGTCGACAACATCGCGCCGCAGCCGCTCGGCGCGCATGACGCGGTCAACGCAAAGATCCTGACCATGCTGCAGGTTCGCACCCGCACCGCCAAGCGGGCGCTTGCCGTGCGCGGCATGATGGAGGCCGTCACCTGGTCGTTCATTCCGGCCAAGCATGCCGAGCTGTTCGGCGGCGGCCAGACGGCGCTGAAACTCGCCAACCCGATCGCCGCCGACATGTCCGACATGCGGCCATCGCTGCTGCCGGGGCTGATTACGGCCGCACAGCGCAATGCCGACAGGGGTATTGGCGACGTCGCGTTGTTCGAGGTGTCGGGCACCTATAAGGGCGACGGCGCCGAACAGCAGCGGCGCGTGGCCGCCGGCGTGCGGCGCGGCACCGCCAAGCTCGACGGCTCGGGCCGCAACTGGGCCGGCAATTCCGGCCCGGTCGGCGTGTTCGACGCCAAGGCCGATGCGATCGCGGCACTCGAAGCCTGCGGTGCGCCGATCGAGCGGCTGCAGATCGAGCCCGGCGGTCCGGCCTGGTACCATCCCGGCCGCTCCGGCACGATCAAGCTCGGACCGAAGACCGTGCTCGGCACGTTCGGCGAGTTCCATCCCAAGACGATGGAAGGTCTGGATGTCTCCGGGCCGCTCTGCGGCTTCGAAGTGTTCGTCGACGCCGTTCCCGAGCCCAAGGCCAAGCCGACGAAGACCAAGCCGAAGCTCGAGCTTTCCGCCTTCCAGACGGTGAAGCGCGACTTCGCCTTCGTCGTCGACAGAGGAGTAGAGGCCGGCACGCTGGTGCGCGCGGCACTCGCCGCCGACAAGAAGCTGATCTCAGGTGTCTCGGTATTCGACATCTTCGAGGGCGCGTCGCTCGGCGAGGGCAAGAAGTCGATTGCCATCGAGGTGTCGATCCAGCCGGTCGAAAAGACGCTGACCGACGAGGATTTCGAGACGCTGGCCAAGCGCATCGTCGAGAATGTCGGCAAGCAGACGGGCGGCGTGCTGCGGGGGTGAGACTTGCGGGCAGATGGCGAATCGCCCTCCAAAGGGCGATGGACCATCTGCGCTATTCCGGGCTGCCGTTCGAGAAACAACGCACGGCTTTTTTCGCCATCATAGCGGCTGATCCGCTGCTGGCCAAAACGCTGGCGCAGTGTGCACGCTTGTGCTGCCGGACTGGCTGGTGGTTTCTGGGGCGCTTTACAACAGCGTCTGGAACCATCTGACCGGCATGCCGTCCGGCTACGGGATAAGGGATGTCGACCTGTTCTATTTCGAAGACAGCGACCTGTCCTACGAAGCCGAGGACGCGGTCATTCGCCGAGCGGCACGGCATTTCGAAGGGCTGGCGCTGCCGGTGGAGGTGCGCAATCAGGCGCGGGTGCATCTGTGGTATCCGCAGAAATTCGGCCAGCTTTGCCCGCGCTACACGAGCTCAAGTGAATCGGTCAGCTACTTCGCCTCGAAGACGCATGCGGTGGGTGTGCGCTTTGATGCGGACGGGCAACTCGATCTCGTGGCGCCATTCGGTCTCGACGACATCTTCTCGTTCCGCATCACACCGAACAAGGTGATGGACAACCAGCGAACGCATGAGGCTAAGGGCAAACGGGCGCGGGAGATGTGGCCGGAGATTGAGGTGGTGCCGTGGTGACCACCCTTCCCCCTTGTAGGCCCCTTGTGGGGACGGTGAAGGGCGGGCTGGAAGAAACGCACACTGCTATTCGTTTATGTCCCATGCAGTTTTCAATCACCAACAGCGCGACCCGATATGGCTGGACAACGATCATCCTCCACTGGCTGATCGGGATCATCTTCATCGGCCAGTTCGTGCTCGGCTTCGTGATGGTGAGGACCCAGAGCCAGCGAACGGCCTTCGAACTCATCCAGTTGCACAAATCCCTGGGCTTCCTGCTGCTGGGCCTCGTCATCCTGCGCATCGGCTGGCGGCTCGGCAATGCGGCACCGCCCTTGCCGCCTTCGGTCGGCGCCCTGGAGCGGCGCACGGCGCCGCTCGCGCATTTCGCGCTCTATGCCTTCCAGATCGCCTTGCCCCTGTCGGGCTGGGCGCTGGTTTCGGTCTCGACGCTGGAAATCCCGACCATGCCGTTCAACCTGTTCGTGATGCCCGATCTGCCTTTGGCGGAGTCCGACGCTGCGGAGAGCTTCTGGGCGGCAACGCACTGGTATCTCGCTTATGCCGGCATCGCGCTGGTGGCACTGCATGTCGCCGCCGCCCTGCGCCACCACTTCCTGCTGCGCGACAGTGTGCTCACGCGCATGATCACACCTTCGTCAGGCAGGGAATAGTACGGGCGGTTCGCGCGTTTGTGGGGTGAGGACGCGAAACGCGTAACCTCCAGGAAAGGAACAATCCCATGCATGCGCGCATCCTTGGATTCGCGGCTTTTGCCGCATGCCTAGCCGTGCCCGCCACTGCCGCGGTGGCGCTGAGCGACGCCGCGGGCAGCTACACGATCGTTCCGGCAGGCTCCAGCATCCGCTTCACCATAGGCAAGGCCGGTGGCGGCGGCTTCGATGGCGCCTTCGCCCGCTTCAAAGGCACGATCCGCATCGACAATGGTGACGTCGGGCGCTCGAAAGTCGACCTCATCATCTATCCGGAAAGCGTCGGCACCGGCCAGGGCCGCATCGATGCCTTCCTGCGCTCCGACGCGGTGTTCGATGCGGCCAACAGCCCGGAGATCCAGTTCCACTCGACCAGCGTGACCCGCACCGGCGACACATCAGCCCTTGTCACAGGCAGGCTGACGGCGCGCGGCAAGACGTTTCCGGAAAAGTTCACCGCCGAACTCGATGGGTTGAAGGCCGGTACGATAAAATTCCATGTCACCGGCAAGGTGCTGAGGTCGCGCTACGGCATGGATGTCGGCACGCCGCTCTACTCCAACGTCGTCGATTTCAACATGACGCTGACGGGCAAGAGAGGCTAGTTCCAAGCCCGCCTGCTTGGGTTCATCATCCTAGGGCGAAGCAAGGAGCGAAGCGACGCGGCGCAGACCCGAGGATGACGAAGGCGCTTTGTGACCCGCGTCTGCGATTGGCTTTTCTCCGGAATTGGGGCACACCTCCGTCGATGTAACCGATAGGGAGAAGCGCGATGTTCCGATGGGGTGTGTTGTCGACGGCCAAGATCGGCCGCGAGCAGTTGTTGCCGGCAATCGTCGAGGCGGAGAATGGCGTGTTGTCGGCGATTGCGAGCCGCGACCTGTCAAGGGCCAAGGCATTGGGCGAGCGTTTCGGCGCGCGGCATGCGTTTGGCTCTTATGAGGAACTGCTCGCCTCCAATGAGGTCGACGGCGTCTACATCCCGCTGCCGACATCGCAGCATGTCGAATGGACGGCCAAGGCCATCGAAGCCGGCAAGCATGTGCTGGTCGAAAAGCCGCTGGCACTCGACGCCAAGGACATCCTGCCGCTGATCAAGCTGCGCGACCAGAAGAAGGTGCTGGTCTGCGAGGCCTTCATGGTCATCTACCATCCGCAGTGGATCAAGGTTCGCGATCTCATCGCCGGCGGTGCCATCGGCCGGCTGCGCCACGTGCAGGGCGCGTTTTCCTATTACAATGTCGACCCCAACAACATGCGCAACCAGCTCGATCTCGGCGGCGGCGCGCTGCCCGATATCGGCGTCTATCCGACGGTGTCGACGCGCTTCTCAACCGGCAAGGAGCCGCTGCGCGTGCAGGCGACGATCGAACGCGACAAAAAATTCGGCACCGACATCTATTCCTCGATCCGTGCCGATTTCGGTGACTTCGAACTGTCCTTCTATCTGTCGACGCAGATGGCTGCGCGCCAGGTGATGGTATTTCACGGCGAGAAAGGCTTCATCGAAGTGTTTTCCCCGTTCAACGCCGGGCTCTACGACCATCACCGCGTCGAGCTGCACAACCAGAACCACACCGAGGCACAGGTGTTCCGCTTCCCCGGCACGCAGCAGTACAGGCTGGAGGTCGAGACCTTCGCGCGCGCAGCGCTTGGCGGCAAGGAGCGTGTCTTCACGCTGGAGGAATCGGTGCTCAACCAGAAGGTCATCGACGCCATCTTCCGCGCCGGCGGCAAGGATGGCTGGGAGACCGTCTGACTCTTTGTTCGACGCAATTCCGGACGGAAAACCGCTTATACTTTTCCTGGAATTGCGTTAGCCGGCTAATTCTGGAGGGAAAATGGCTGACGACGCGGACGTGATCATTGTCGGCGCCGGCCTTGCCGGGCTGGTTGCCGCCGCCGAGCTTGCCGAGGCCGGCAAGAAAGTCATCATCGTCGACCAGGAGCCGGAGCAGTCGCTGGGCGGGCAGGCATTCTGGTCTTTCGGCGGGCTTTTCCTGGTCGACTCGCCCGAACAGCGGCGCATGCGCATCCGTGATTCCCATGACCTCGCGCTCGAGGACTGGATGGGCACCGCCGCTTTCGACCGGCCGGAAGATTTCTGGCCGCGCAAATGGGCCGAGGCGTATGTCGGCTTCGCTGCTGGTGAAAAGCGCTCCTGGCTGATTGAGCGCGGTCTGAAGTTTTTTCCCGTGGTTGGCTGGGCCGAACGCGGCGGCGGCAATGCTATCGGCCACGGCAATTCCGTGCCGCGCTTTCACATCACCTGGGGCACCGGCCCCGGCGTGCTCGAACCGTTCGTACAGCGCGTGCGCGAGGCGCAGAAGCGTGGATTGATCGGCCTCAAGTTCCGTCACCGGGTCAACGAACTGACCCGCACCGGCGCGGTTGTCGACGGCATGCGCGGCGACATCCTCGAGCCGAGCACCGTCGAGCGCGGCCACAAGAGTTCGCGCGAGATATCAGGCGATTTCGAGCTTCACGCGCAAGCGGTGATCGTCGCTTCCGGCGGCATCGGCGGTAACCATCAGCTGGTGCGGGAAAACTGGCCGCAGCGGCTGGGCTCGGCGCCGAAGCGCATGATCACCGGCGTCCCCGACCATGTCGATGGCCGCATGCTGGCGATCACGGAACAGGCCGGCGGCTCGATCATCAACCTCGACCGCATGTGGCACTATGTCGAGGGCATCAGGAACTGGGCGCCGATCTGGACCGGTCATGCGATCCGCATCCTGCCCGGACCATCCTCGCTCTGGCTCGATGCGCGCGGCAAGCGTCTGCCGGTGCCGCTCTATCCCGGCTTCGACACGCTGGGCACGCTCAGCCACATCATGGGCACCGGGTTCGACTATTCCTGGTTTATCCTGACCAGGAAGATCATCCAGAAGGAGTTCGCGCTGTCGGGTTCCGAACAGAACCCGGACCTGACCGGAAAAAGTTGGCGCCAGGTGCTTGGCCGCGCGACCTCAGGCATTCCGGGGCCGGTGAAAGCCTTTATGGAGAAGGGCGAGGATTTCATCGTCGAGACCGACCTTTCGAAGCTGGTGGCGCGCATGAATGTGCTGGCCGGCGGCGAGCCGCTGCTGGACGTCGCGCAAGTCGAGCGCGAGATCCGCGCCCGTGACCGGCAGCTCGACAATCCGTTCTCCAAGGACATGCAGGTCACCGCCTTGCGCGGCGCCCGCGCCTATCTCGGCGACCGGCTGATCCGCACGGCCAAGCCGCACAAGATGCTCGACCCCGCGAATGGCCCGCTGATCGCGGTGCGTCTCAACATCCTGACCCGCAAGACGCTCGGCGGCCTGCAGACCGATCTCGACAGCCGAGTGCTTGGCGCCGACGGCCAGCCAGTTGCGGGACTTTATGCCGTGGGCGAGGCCGCCGGCTTCGGCGGCGGCGGCGTGCATGGCTATGCGGCGCTTGAAGGCACGTTCCTCGGCGGCTGCATCTTCTCCGGCCGCAGCGCCGGCCGGGCGGCGGGACGTTCGGTGGCATAAGACGGTATCACGGCGGCCTGGACTATGCAGCTATGTGCTTGGGATGCCCACGCCGAGGCGGCCTTGACGCAGGCGTTTCGGAGCCCGGTCATGATAGCTGCTGTTTCTTGCTGTTCGCCACCCGCCGCGCCGAGACGAAATCGCTCACCAGGGCCAGGCACCCTCCCCGAGGGCAGCTGCCGCGTCGACAATGCGGGTGAAGCTGGCGCGGGCGCGTCCCACCGTGTGCCGGGCCCTGAGATAGCCGTGTACCAGACCCTTTTCCTCGATCCAGACGGCCCGTCCGCCTGCTGCGATGACCCGGTCGCGATAGGCCTCGCCGTCCGACGACAGCGGGTCGCACTCGGCGGTAATCAGCACCGTCGGCGGCAGGTTGGCGAAATCAGCATCGGCGAGTGGCGAGAGCGTTATATCGCCGGTCTGGTCCGTGCCGCCGGTACGGATATGCTTGTAGAATTCGAGATCGCGCATGGTCAGCATCGGCGCTTCTGCGTGCGTGACATAGGAACCGTGCGAGCGGTCGCCGCCGAGCCCGGGATAGATCAGCACCTGGCCGATCGGCCTTTTCGCGTGGCCGCGCGTGGCATGGCTGACCGCGGCACAGAGATTGCCGCCGGCGCTGTCGCCGCAAAGCAGGATGGGGCTGTCGTAGGTGGCGGCAGCCCACTCGAAGGCGCTCATGGCGTCGTCGAAGGCAGCCGGATGCAGGTGCTCCGGCGCCAGCCGGTAATCGACGGAGACAACCTCGTAGCCGGTGCGGGCGCAAAGCTCGGCGCAGACATCGTCATGACTGTCCAGCCCGCCGAGGATGAAGCCGCCGCCATGGATGTAGAGCACCGTCCCTGTCTTCTGCGGGGCTCCATTGCGATAGATGCGGATCGAGATATTGTGCTCGGGCGTTGCAATGGCCGATGTTTCGGCCGTGACGCCCTCTGGATAGCCGGCAAAGAATTCCCGGCACATGCGATCATAGATCTCGCGCTGCTGCGCGATAGTGTAGTCGATCGTATCGGGCGGGTAGTAGGAATTGGTCCGCTCGATGAAGGCCCAGGTCTCGGCGTCGATGAGGGCTTTGTAATCGGTCATGGGGCGGATTGCCAAGGCAGAGCCCAGGCACCCCCCTCTGTCCTGCCGGACATCTCCCCCGCAAGGGGGGAGATTGCCAGTTCCGCTGGCGGCGCATTCTTTTGAACGTCGAAGATTGGCGAAAGCTGAGATGGCATCCGATCTCCCCCCTTGCGGGGGAGATGGCCGGCAGGCCAGAGGGGGGTGGGACGGAACGCCATCATCTCCGGGTCACTTCCCCTTCCACACCGGCTCCCGCTTCTCGGCAAAAGCGCGGAAACCTTCCATATTGTCTTCCGAACCATAGAGCACGTCGACCGTCGCCAATTGCCGGCGCGTCACTTTGTTCATCGCGTCCTGGAAGGTCAGGGCTTCCGCCACCCGTGCCGTTTCCTTGATCGCGGCGAAGACCAGCGGCGGGCCGCTAGCCAGCAGTCGGGCGATCTCCCAGACGCGATCCTCGAGCTTCTCCTTGGGCAGCACCTCGTTGACCAGACCCCAGCGATGCGCCTCGGCGACATCCATCCAGCGACCGGTGAGCAGCAGGTCCATGGCGACATGATAGGGGATGCGCTTCGGCAGCTTGATCGTCGCCGCGTCGGCCAGCGTGCCGGCGCGGATTTCGGGCAGCGCGAAGGAGGAGTGGTCGGAGGCATAGATGAGGTCGCAGGACAGCGCCAGTTCGAAGCCGCCGCCCACCGCCATGCCGTTGACGCAGGCGATGACCGGCTTGTTGAGGTCGCGCAATTCCTGCAAGCCGGCAAAGCCGCCGACGCCATAATCGCCGTCGACCGCATCGCCGCCGGCAGCCGCCTTCAGATCCCAGCCGGCGCAAAAGAACTTGTCGCCGGCGGTCTTGACGATTGCGACGCGCAAGCTGGGATCGTCGCGGAACGCCTTGAAGGTCTCGCCCATCAGCCGCGAGGTTTTCAGGTCGATGGCGTTGGCCTTGGGCCGGTCAAGCGTGACCTCGAGGATCGAGCCTTCGCGGCGGGTCGAAATGACGTCAGACATTCCTGCTTTCTCCCAGTACCAGCAGCGCGTCGGCGATCCAGGCGCCCTTGCCCTCGACGCAGACGATCAGCGGGTTGATATCGAGTTCCTCGATCTCGCCGGCATTCTTCTGCACGAAATCGGCGATACCCGCGATGGCATCGATGGCAGCCGCGACATCGGCTTTCGGCCGGCCGCGATAGCCTTCGAGCAGCGGGAACAGTTTGAGGCCGCGCAACGCCGCCTCGATGTCGTCGCGGGTCGCGGGCAGCATCAGCGTGACGCTGTCACGCAACAGTTCGACCAGCACGCCGCCGGTGCCCAGCGTCATCACCGCGCCGAACATCGGATCGCGGGTGAAGCCGACGATCAGTTCGGCGACGCCGTCGCGCACCATGCGTTCGACATAGAGGCCAGTGCCGAGCGGCAGCAGGTCGTGCGCCGCCGTGCTGACGGATTCGGCGTCCCTGAGGTTGAGGCGGACCGCACCCACTTCAGATTTGTGGGTGACGCCAAGCGCCTTCAGCGCCACGGGGAAGCCGAGCGCCATGGAGGAAATCACCGCCTCGACGGCATTGCCGGCGCGCTCGCCCTTGGGCACTGGAAGCCCGGCCCTGATCAGCCTCGCCTTCGCCTCGGCCTCGTCCGGCGTAACATGCTCGCCCTCGGAAGCGCCCGCCGCCGATGTGTCGACCGGCTGCGCCTGCGGCTCCCGCCATGCCCAGCCAATGAAGGCCGCCGCCTGAGCGGCATCCATGGCTTCGGAAATACCGAACAACGGCACCATGCCGCGCGCCATCAGCTCGGCGGTGTATTCCTCCGGCAGATTTTCCGGCAGCGAGGAAACGATCGCGCCATGCGCCTTGTTGGTCTTCAGCGCCGATTCGAAGGCGCGCAGCGTCGCCCACCAGTCCGTAACCGAGCAGCGGTCGGGGCGCGGGAAGTCCAGCACCAGCATGTTCAAGTCGAAACCGCCCGACACCATGGCGGTGAAGGTGGCGGTCATCGCCGGCTCGTTATTCCAGATGAAGGTGTGATAATCCAACGGATTGGCGACCGCGACCAACGGCCCGAGCGTCGATTTGACATGGGCCCGATGCTGCTCCGTCAGAACCGGAAAGTTGACCCAGCGCCCTTCGGCGCTGTCGGCCATGACCGACGCCTCGCCGCCCGAGCAGCTCATCGACGACAGACGATAACCGGGCAGCGGCCCGGTGATGTGCAGCAGCTTCAGCGCCTCGATGAAGGCGGGGATGGAATCGACGCGGGCGATGCCGAGGCGCTTCAGGAAGGCGCCGGATGCCGCATCCGAGCCGGCCAGCGACGCGGTGTGCGACACGGTTGCCTGCCGCGCCTGTTCGGAGCGGCCGACCTTCATGGCGATGATCGGTTTTTTCAATTCCCGCGCCCGGGCGGCCAGCTTCTCGAAGCCGGCTACCGAATCGAAAGCCTCGATGTGCAGGCCGAGCGAGGTGACGCGCTCGTCCTCGATCAGGCCGAGCGCCATTTCCGAAAGGCCTGTCTGCGCCTGGTTGCCGGCTGTCATCAGGAAAGCGATCGGCAGGCCGCGCTTCTGCATCGTCATGTTGATGGCGATGTTGGACGACTGGGTGATGATGGCGACGCCCTTGCCACCCTCGGCCAGCCTGATGCCGCCATGCTGGTCGGGCCACAGCAGTGCGCCGTCGGCATAATTAATCAGGCCATAGCAATTCGGGCCGATGATCGGCATGTGGCCTGCTGCGGCGACCAGTTCGGCCTGCAGCCGCTCGCCGTCCTCGTCATAGGCCTCGGTTTCGAGGAAGCCGGCGGCAAAGCAGACGGCGCCGCCAGCGCCGCGCTCGGCCAGTGCCTTGACCACCTCGATGGTCAGGTGCCGGTTGACGCCGACAAAGGCGGCGTCCGGCGCGCCGGGCAGGTCCGCCACCGAACGATATGCCTTACGTCCGGCAACCTCGTCCTTGGTCGGGTGCACCGGCCAGATTTCGCCGGCAAAGCCCATCTTGATCGATTGCGCCACGACGGCGGCGGCCTGCACGCCGCCGAACACGGCGATCGATTTTGGGCGCAGGAGACGTTCGAGTTTATGCATGGTCATCTTTTCGTTTGAGCGCGATCCCAGGACAAACGATCTCGTTTGTCCGCCAAAACCGAATCTCGGCTTTGGACGATCATGCTCTAAGCTTCGAACGGACGCAGCAGCGCCCGCGAAATAATATGTCGCTGAATCTCCGACGTGCCTTCCCAGATGCGCTCGACGCGGGCATCGCGCCAGATGCGCTCCAGCGGCAAATCGTCCATCAGCCCCATGCCACCATGGATCTGGATCGCCTCGTCGGCAACATAGGCCAGCATTTCAGTGGCTTTCAGTTTGGCCATGGCCATGTCCTGATCGGTGACAGTGCCCTGATCGTACTTCCAGCCAGCCTCGAACACCATAAGGTCGGCGGCCTTCAGTTCGGTCGCCATGTCGGCGAGCTTGAACGACACGCCCTGGAACTTGCCGATCTGCTGACCGAACTGCTGGCGCTGCGCGGCGTACTCGACCGCGTGGCCAAGCGCCCGCTCGGCACGGCCGAGACAGGTGGCGCCGACCTGCAAACGCGTGGCGCCCAGCCAGGAATTAGCAACGTCGAAGCCTTTATGCACCTCTCCCAGCACCTGGCTCGCCGGCAGCCGGCAATCGTCGAATTCGAGAATGGCGTTGGTGTAGCCGCGATGCGAGACGTTGCGGTAGCCGTCGCGCACCGTGAAACCCTTGGTGCCCTTGTCGACGAATAATGCGGTGATCTTCTTGCGCTTGCCGCGCGGCGAGTCCTCTTCACCCGAGGCCATGAAGACGATGGCGAAATCGGCAAGATCGGCGTGGCTGATAAAATGCTTAGTGCCGTTCAGCACCCAGTCGTCGCCATCCTGCACCGCAGTCGCCTTCATCCCGCGCAAATCCGAGCCGGCGCCGGGCTCGGTCATCGCCAGACAGTCCCATTTCTCGCCACGGATGCAAGGGAAGAGATATTTTTCGCGCTGTTCGGGCGTGCCGGCGAGCAGGATGTTGGAGGGGCGCGCCACGCAGGTCCAGTGCAGCGCATAATTGGCGCGGCCGAGCTCTTTCTCGTAGAGCAGCCAGGTCACGGTATCGAGCCCCGCGCCGCCGACATCGGCCGGCATGTTGGCGGCATAGATCCCCGCCTCAATCGCCTTGGCCTTCAGTTCCTCGATCAGCTCGCGGCGCAGCACGCCGGTGCGCTCGACCTCACGCTCATGCGGGTAAAGCTCGTTCTCGACGAAGGCCCGCGTCGTCTCGACAATGAGCTTCTGCTCTTCCGACAGACCGAAATCCATGGCCTCAGCCCTTCTTCTTGTTCTTCGGCTTATCCGCCTTCTTCGCCGGCTTGGAGGCCTTGGCCTTCTCGGCCGCCTTTGAAGCCGTCGGCTTCTTCGCCGCCAGCTTGGCGAGCTGCGTGGTATAGTCCTTGTGCAAGGCGCCGGCGCCCCAGCCCTTGCCCTTGTTCTGCTTCGACAGGGCGTCCATGATCGCGACCAGATTGTCGTCGCGGATCTTTTCCAGCTCGCGGATCGACAGGCCATGCGCCTGGTCGTCTGACTGGGTGGCGATCAGGTCGACCAGCTCGTCGTTGAACTCCGGCACGTCCATCAGCTTGGTCCATGGCCATTTCAGGCAGGGCCCGAACTGGGCCATGAAGTGGCGCATGCCGGCTTCGCCGCCGGCGACACGGTAGACCTGGAACATGCCCATCTGCGCCCAGCGCAGGCCGAAGCCGTAGCGCATGATGTCATCGAGTTCCTCGACGGTGCAGATGCCATCCTTGATCAGCCACAGCGCCTCGCGCCAGGCGGCTTCGAGCAGGCGGTCGCCGACGAAAGCCTCGATCTCCTTGCGGATGACGACGGGCTTCATGCCGATCGAGGCATAGATCTCCTTGGCGACCTCGATCGCCTCGGGAAAGGTCCGGTCGCCACCGACGATCTCGACCAGCGGCAGGAGATAGACCGGATTGAACGGATGGCCGACGACCAGCCGCTCCGGATGCTTCTTCATCGCCACCTGCATGTCGGTCGGCTTGATGCCGGAGGTGGAGGAGCCGACAATAGCGTTGGCCGGCGCATGGGTGTCGATCTCGGCCAGCACCTTGTGCTTGAGGTCGAGCCGTTCCGGGACGCTTTCCTGGATGAAATCGGCGTCGGCGACCGCCTCGGCGATGGTCTTGGCGAAGGTCAGCTTGCCTTCCTTGGGCAAGCCACCGGGCACCATCTGCTTGTAGGCGCGACGCGCGCCCTTCATCACTTCGCTGACCTTGCGCGACGCCTCGGGATCCGGATCGAAAATCGCCACGTCGATGCCGTTGAGCAGCAGGCGCGCCACCCAGCCGGCGCCGATGACACCGCCACCGATGGCGGCTGCCTTGTTGATGATGCTCATGTGGAGGCTCCGGTTCTCTTATTGGCTATTTCGGGATCGATGAGGGGAACGCGCTCGCCGGCGCGGATCACCTGGGGGTCGTAGGCCTTGCGGGCGAAGACTTCGAGCACGAAGGGCCGGAAGAAGTCGATCGACAGCGTCTCGTAATCGGGGTCGAAGCTCGACTGGTCCCAGCGCTCGCAGAACTGGTCGCAGTCATCGAAATAGGCATGGCCGGCGAAGCGGTCGCGGGCATGGCGATTACCGCCAAGGTGATGGGCGTAATAGAGGCGCTGGAAATCGCCATGCTTCTCCACCACCCAGGTGCATTGCTCGCGCACGAAGGGTTTCAGGATCGACGCGGCATATTCGTCATGATTGTAGGGCGCATAGATGTCGCCGATGTCGTGCAGCAATGCACAGGCGATCCAATCGGTGTCGGCGCCGTCGCGCCAGGCGCGCGTCGCCGCCTGCAGCGAATGGCCGAGCCGGGTGATCTTGTAGCCGGAAAGGCCCTCGTCGAGCTGCACCAGCGCGTCGAGCAATCGCTCGCCGGTCTTGGCCGCATAATCGATTTCATGCGCGGTCAGGAACTCGTAGTCATCCCTGTCGCCATCCTTCATCGCGGTGAATTTAACGGTCGTCATCTGCGCCTCCCCGGTTGGCTTGCTGAGCGCATGATCTTTTCCGAAAGCCAGCTACGGCTTTTCGGGATCAGGCTCTGGCTCACGCCGCGATCGGCGCCCGCTTGGTCAGGTTGAGCTTCTTGCGCACGTCCTCGGGCCCGAGGATGGTGGCGCCGAGATTGGTGACGATGCTGGCGGCGCGCTCGACCAGCTGGGCGTTGGTCGCCAGCACGCCCTTGTCCAGCCACAGATTGTCTTCCAGCCCGACGCGGACGTTGCCGCCGGCCAGCACGGCGGCGGCGGCATAAGCCATCTGGTTGCGGCCGATGGAGAAAGCCGACCAATTCCAGGTCGACGGCACGTTGTTGACCATCGCCATGAAGGTGTTGAGGTCGTCGGGCGCGCCCCACGGCACGCCCATGCAGAGCTGCACCAGCGCATCGGGGTTCAGCACCTTTTCCTCGACCAGTTGCTTGGCGAACCAGAGATGGCCGGTGTCGAAGGCCTCGATCTCGGGCTTGACGCCGAGCGCCGTCATCATGCCGCCCATGGCGCGCAGCATGCCGGGCGTGTTGGTCATGACATAGTCGGCCTCGGCGAAATTCATGGTGCCGCAATCGAGCGTGCAGATTTCCGGCAAGCACTGGCGCACATGTTCCATGCGGTTGGTGGCGCCGCCCATGTCGGTGCCCTTTTCGTTGAGCGGCAACGGCGCTTCCGGCGAGCCGAACACCATGTCGCCGCCCATGCCGGCGGTGAGGTTCAGCACCACGTCGACATTGGCCTCGCGGATGCGCTCGGTCACTTCGCGGTACAGGTGCACGTCGCGTCTGGGCTTGCCGGTTTCGGGATCGCGGACATGGCAATGGACGATGGCAGCACCCGCCTTGGCCGCGTCGATGGCCGAATCGGCGATCTGCTTGGGCGAACGCGGCACATGCGGGCTGCGATCCTGCGAACCGCCAGACCCGGTCACGGCACAGGTAATGAAGACCTCACGGTTCATCGCGAGCGGCATGGAACTTCTCCTCCCATAGAAACAGACCACAACAATGACCGACTTGCCGGAAACTGTTTTGCGTTTTACGAAGCTTCCATGATCAAAAGCGAAAAATCCGATATCTTTCGTGCCGAACGCTCGCCGCTCAAGGTGACGCTGCTGGTGTTTTCCGGCTCGTCCATCATGTGCGTCGCGTCGGCTGTCGATCCGCTGCGCGCCGCAAACCGCATCTCAGGCGAGACTCTGTTCGACTTCAAGCTGGTCTCGGTGACGGGAGAGCCTCCGGTCACCACTTGCGGTCTGCCGGTGGCGGTCAGCGGCCGCTTCGACGCAAACGAATCAACCGACGTTCTTGTCGTCGTGGCTGGTTTCGGCACCCAGAACTACACGACATCGGCCCTGCTCGCAGGCTTGCGCCGCGCGGCACGGACGGCGCGCGCCTGCGGCGGCGTCGAGGCCGGCACATGGCTGGTGGCGCGTGCCGGCCTGCTGGAAGGGCGAAGCGCCACCACCCATTGGGAGGACATGGAAGATTTTTCATCGGCCTTCCCCGGCGTCGATGTCCGTCCGGACCGCTATGTCATCGACGGACCGGTCTTCACCTCGGGCGGTGCCTCGCCCACCTTCGACCTGATGCTGCATCTCATTCGCACGCGTCTCGGCATGGCCGTGGCGCTCGATGTCGCCAGCGTCTTCATCTACGACCAGGCGCGCGCCGCGACAGATGCGCAACCGCTGGTCTCGCTCGGCCGGCTCGACGGCTACGATCCCCGTCTGGCGCAAGCCATCCGGCTGATGGAAGCGCATGTCGACCAGCCGCTGACCATAGAGGCGGTCGCCAAGCGCGCCGGGGTGACCGCACGGACACTGGAAAGCATCTTTCGCAAGTCGATCGGCGAGACGCCGGGCGCTTATTATCTCAGGCTGCGCCTGGGTGCCGCGCGACGGCTGGTGGTCGATACGCGGATCGCGATGGCGGACATTGCCGGGCGGACCGGCTTTTCGTCCGCAGCCGCATTTTCCAGGGCGTTTTCCAGGGCTTTCGGTGAAGCGCCGGTCAGGCTGCGGCGCGGCTGAGTATCCAGTCTGTCGCGGCGGCGAGGTCGTCGACCAGCGCCGTGGGCGCCGGGTCGAAGCGCGTTTCGTCGCCAGGACGGTACTTGCCCGTTCGCACGAGCAGCGCCGCGCCAAGCCCGGCGCGCAGGGCGCCGGCGACATCACTCTCCGCATCGTCGCCAACCATGACCGCATCGGCGGCCGGGCAATTCAAGCTGGCAAGCGCCGAGAGGAAGAAATCGGGCGACGGTTTGCCGAGCACGACAGGACTTCGCCCGCTGGCGAATTCGAGGGCCGCGACGAAGGCACCGGCGTCGAGGCTGAGCAGGCCGTCGGCATCCTTGAAGGTGCGGTTGGTGGCAAGTGCCAGAAAATCGGCGCCGGCAACGAGTTCGCGAAACACCCGGTTGAGGCTTGCATGGTCGAAGGCATCGCCGGCGTCACCGACGACGACCGCGCGGCCATTGCCGCCGTCCAGGCCTGAAAACTCGGCCTCGAGGTCTGGATGGACGAGCAGATGAGGCTGGCGGCCGTGCCTGCGCAACCATTCGACCGCGGCGCGCGCCGGCGTCAGCAGTTCCTCGTCCGTCACGCGGACGCCCAGAGCCGCAAGCTGTGCGAGGATTCTGTCGCGCGGCGAACGTGTCGTGTTGCTGACGAAGCGAAGCGGCAGGCCGGCTTCGCGCAGGTGTTCGACGGCGGCCAAGGCGCCCGCGATCTGGGTGTCGCCATCGTAGACGACACCCAGAAGATCCAGGAGCACCGCGCGTATCATCGATGTAGGATGGAGAAAGCGTCTCCATTCGTCAAACCGCGGAACAATCAGACCACTGAAATCACGGAAGAATCAGGCGGCGTCGCGGCCTTCGCCGACGATGCGCGAGCGCATGCTCTTGGCCAGTGCCGTTTCGAGCCGCGCGGCGACCGCGCGATCCCATTCATTTGTCTTGCGGGCGCTGTCTTTCGAATGCGGCAGCGCCATCAGCCGATCGATGATCGAACCAGCCTCGCCAGGTGAGAGTAGGGCGTCGATTTCACGTTCGTGCTGCATATCGTTTCGCCTCCTTTCCTTCCCGCCACGAGCCACTCTTATAGGAGATTCGTGACGACCATTTGAAGGCAGGAGCGGGGCGATTAAGGGGCGGTGCGGGGCAAAAGATTGTCCCTGATTTCGGCATGGCGCGCAGAAGGTTTCCGCGCGCCAACTTTTCGAACGGACCGGTTGCCGGCCTGGATTGCTGGCCGGCAACCGTCTCAGACGTAGCGGTTGACGATGTTCTCCAGCAGCTCCTGGCGGCCGGAGCGCGGCTGCGGCTCGATCTTCTTCTTCACCACACGTTCGGCGATGTCCTCAAGCGTACGCTTTCCCGACAGCATCGCCTTGGCCTCGGCGCTGTTCCAGCCGGCGTAGCGTTCGGCCAACGGTCCCGACAATGCCTTGTCCTCGACCATGCGCGCCGCCGCCTTGAGGCCGCGCGCGCAGGCGTCCATGCCGCCAATATGAGCGATCAGCAGGTCCTGCGGCTCGAGCGACTGGCGACGCAGCTTGGCGTCGAAATTGGTGCCGCCGGTCTTGAAGCCGCCGCCTTGCAGAACCTGGTAGTAGGCAAGCGCCATCTCCGGCACGTTGTTGGGGAACTGGTCGGTGTCCCAGCCGGACTGGTAGTCGTTGCGGTTCATGTCGATCGAGCCGAAAATGCCGAGCGCGTTGGCCAGCGCCAGTTCGTGCTCGAAGGAATGGCCGGCAAGGATGGCATGGCCTTGCTCGATATTGACCTTGACCTCCTTCTCCAGGCCGAAGCGCTTGAGGAAGCCATAGACGGTCGCGACATCGTAATCATACTGATGTTTTGTCGGCTCCTGCGGCTTCGGCTCGATCAGGATGGTGCCCTTGAAGCCGATCTTGTGCTTGTAGTCGACAACGAGGTTGAGGAAGCGGCCGGCCTGTTCCTGCTCGCGGGCAAGGTCGGTGTTGAGCAGCGTCTCATAGCCTTCGCGGCCGCCCCACAGCACATAATTCTCGCCCTTCAGCCGCTTGGTGATGTCGATGCAGCTTTTCACCGTCGCGGCCGCATAGGCAAACACATCCGGATCGGGATTGGTGGCGGCACCAGACATGAAGCGGCGGTTGGAAAACAGGTTCGCCGTACCCCACAAGAGCTTGACGCCAGTCTGCTTCATCTTGGTGGCGAAATAATCGGCGATCTCATCCAGGCGGGCGGCGCTCTCGGAAAAATCCTTGCCCTCCGGCCGCACATCGGCGTCGTGGAAGCAGAAATAGGGGGTGCCGAGCAGCGAGAACATCTCGAAGGCGACGTCCGCCTTCAGTTTTGCCAATTCCATCGTGTCGATGCCGCCGGCCTTGGGGAACCAGGGGCGATCGAAGGTCTGGCCGCCGAACGGATCGCCGCCCGGCCAGGCGAAGGAATGCCAATAGGCGACGGCAAAGCGCAGATGATCCTCCAGCCGCTTGCCGGCCACCATTTCGTCCGGGTTGTAGAACCGGTAGGCCAGCGGATTGGTCGAATCCGGTCCCTCATATTTGATCTTCTGGATGTTGCCGAAAAATCCGCTGCTCATAATTCCTGTCCTCTCTCGAATAGTTCGCCCTGATTACCTCAGGCGTAATTGGTTTCGGTCCTGGGCTGGTCGAAAAGGCTGGTGTCAAAACCGTCAGACAAAGGAGACAGACCATGACCGACCTCAACAGAATAGCCGAGGGCTACATCACCGCCTGGAATGAAAGCGACGCCGGCCGCCGCGCCGAATTGCTCAAGGCGACCTTCACCGAAGATGTCAGCTATCGCGATCCGATCATGCAGGGCGACGGCCATGACGGCGTCGCGGCCCTGATCGACGGGGTGCAGCATCGTTTTGCCGGCTTCCGGTTCTCGCTGAAGGGCATGCCGGACGGCTATGCCGACAAGATCCGCTTCTCCTGGAACCTTGGCCCCGAAGGCACGGACTCCGTCGTCGAGGGTACCGATATCGGCGTCATCGAGAACGGTCGGCTGAGGAGCGTTACCGGCTTCCTCGACAAGGTGCCGGCGCAGTGAGGAAAGTCCGCGAATGTGCGGTGGAACGCACCAATCGCCAAGATGGGCGCTGCCCCTCATCGCCCTGCCGGGCACTTCTCCCCGTATAGTGACGGGGAGAAGGGGGCTGTCCCCAACTCCGGCACCCTTCTTGAAACAATGGCGATTGGCGAAATCGGCGATGCTAGCGCCCCTCTCCCCGTCTCTATACGGGGAGAGGATGCCGGCAGGCAGGTGAGGGGCAGCGCCAGCGTGCGGAAAAGAATGGTTGGGTGGGCGCCAGCTCACGCGGTTACGGCCTTGATTGCCGGATAGAGCGCGCGGTAGCGGTGATAGGCATCCGCGTAAGCGCCGCCGAGAGCGGCATCCGGCTCGATCGTGGCATCTGTCCTCGGCGCGGAGCAAACGGCCAGCGGATCGGCGCCGGTCGCGGCGATCAATCCAAGCCTGGCGGCGCCGAAGGCGGCGCCGAAATCACCGTCAGCGGGGATATCGACCGGCATCTGCAGCGCGGTGGCAATCGCCTTCAGCCAGTAGCGCGAGCGCGACCCGCCGCCGATCGCCGTCACCCGCGTCAGCGTGGTGCCAGCTTTCTTCAGGGCTTCGAGGCTGTCGCGGAAGGCAAAGGTGACGCCTTCGAGCACCGCCTGCGTCAGTACGGCGCGGCTGGATTCATGGGCCAGCCCGGTGAAGGAACCACGAATGGCGGAATCATTGTGCGGCGTGCGCTCGCCCGAGAGATAGGGCAGGAAGGACACGCCGCTCGGCGCCTTCAGGGCATCGCCGAGTTCCGATGTCAACTCGCCCGCCCCTTTGCCGGTAATTTCCGACAACCAGTTGAGTGAATCGGTCGCTGACAGGATGACGCCCATCTGATGCCAGGTGTTTGGCAGGGCATGGCAGAAGGTATGGACCGCGCTTGCCGGGTTCGGCAGATAGGATGCGTTGGCGGCGAACAGCACGCCCGACGTGCCGAGCGAGACGAAAGCATGGCCGGCACCGACCGTGCCCATGCCGCAAGCGGAAGCAGCATTGTCGCCGGCGCCTCCGGCAATGGGGATGCCAGCCTCCACGCCCCATTTCGATGCGAGTTCGGCGCGCAACGCGCCGGCCTTTCCGGTGCCCTCGACAAGAGACGGCATGTGCTTCTCGTCAAGAGAGGTGGCCGCGAGCAGGTCCGCGGACCAGCGGCGCTTGCCGACATCGAGCCAGGAGGTACCGGCAGAATCCGACATTTCCGAAATATGTTCGCCAGTGAGCCAAAGCCGCAGGAAATCCTTTGGCAGCAACACCTTCGCCACCTTGGCAAAGACGGCGGGCTCGTTGTTTTTCACCCAGGCGAGTTTCGGCGCGGTGAAGCCAGGGAAAACGATGTTGCCGGTGAGCTGGCGGAAGCGCGGATCGGCGTCGAGCGCTGCCGCCTCGACATGGCTGCGCGTGTCATTCCACAGGATGCAGGGGCGCAGCACCTTGTCGGCCGCATCGAGCAAGGTCGCGCCATGCATCTGGCCCGACAGGCCGATGCCCTTCGCCGCCGCCAATTGCTTAGGGTGGGATGCCTTGAGTTCGGCAATCGCGTTTTCGCAGGCGCGTATCCAGTGCGACGGGTCCTGCTCGGACCAGCCGGGATGCGGCCGCGAGACGTCAAGTGAACCATGGCCGGAGCCGATGACGGTCTGTCCGGCATCGATCAGCAGCGCCTTGACGCCCGACGTGCCCAGATCGATGCCGAGAAACATGTTTTCCTCCCACCATTATTTTTTTCGGAACTCGAAAAAACCCCGGCCGAGCCAGTTTCTAAGGCAAGATCCGCTCCGGGTCAATTCTCTGACAAATCGGCCGCGCGCCGCGAAAACAACGCCGCCAGCGGACTGTCCGGCCGCGCCATCGAACGCTCGGCCGTGAGCGCCGTGGCGAGCGCGCCGTCACCGGCCCTTAGCGCCGCTTCGATCAGCGTCAGGTCGATGACGTCGCGCTGCGCATGGCTGCCGCCGAAACGGTTGGCGATCGCCCGGATCGGCCGGATCAGGCCTATGGCCTCAGGGTAATTGCCTTCGCCGAACGCCTTGATTCCCAGCGTAAAGGGGTGGCCGACATCCCGGGTGAACGTGGCATTGTCGTCATTACCGGCCATGGCCTCGCGCTGCGCCTCGAGCAGGGTCCGGGCCGGCGCGTCGAGCCCGGCGCCTACAAAGGCCATCATCGCATGCGCGTCGTTGAAGGCGTAGTTGGCGGCGCCGGCCTTGGGAGCCCAATTGGCGGCCAGCGCTGCCCAGCGGTCACCGACATCGGCGCCGCCGAGATAAAGCCGCCACAGGATCGCCGAGGCATCGACCATGTTGAGCGCCAGCATCGATCGCGCGCCGTAGATAGGACCGTCATAGAGCGCCAGCACCTCATCGGTATCGCCGAGGTCATAGTGGAACAGCGCCAGGTGCCACCAATTGTGCACCTTGAGGAAGCTCTCCCTTGTCCATGCTTCCGGATTGGCGCGCATCCAGGCGATGCCATCCCTTTGCCGGCTTTGCATTTCCATGACATGCGCCACGGCGTGCTGCGCCCAGCCGTCGCGCGGCTCGATCTCGACCGCCGTGCGGCCGAGCTTTTCGGCCCGTATGTACTCGCCCATCTCCTCCAGCCCGAAGGCCTGCATGCCGAGAATGGCATGGTAACCCGGCATGTCGCTTTGCCATGACGGCAAGGCGCGCGCGATGCGATCACGCAGCATACGGGCGTTGCCGGTGAAGAAGTCGATCTGGTGCCCGACCTGCAGCGCCACCGCGTCGAGCGGGAAGTCGATGGCGATGTCATCAAGAATGCCCGCGGCCTCGTGCCAGCGCCCGTTGGCGAGGCGGCCGAGGGCCGAGACATGCGCCTGCTCGCGCTTTGTCGCGGCAAGTGGCAGCGCCGCCTCATGGCAGGCCCTTGCCACCGCCATCGCCTCGCGCTCGGTGGCAAGGCCAAAGAGATAGCCCTTGAAGACATGCGCCATCACAAAACCGGGATCCTGCGCGATGGCGCGGTCGACGGCAGCCACCGGATCGCCGATAAAGCATTGCAATTGGCGCACCGCCTGGCTGTAGAGCGTGAACCCCGCTTCCGTCGCGCCTGAAAATGCCAGGCCGAATGCATCCTTGACTGGCATGCCTCGTCTTCCAAGAGCCGTATAAGGTCCGATCCTAGAGCATGATCAGCGGCCACGCCAAGCCCAGCGTCGCGGCAGGCGGTCACCCGGTTGCTCGAACCTCTAATTGCCCGAACGCATCGCCATCGTGGCGATGCCGGCGCCGACCAGCAGCGTGCCGCCGGTGCGGTTGAAGATGCGGATCGCCTTGGGATTGCGCACAACGGCACGTGCCCGCGAAGCGACCAGCGCGTAGCCGAACGCATTGGTGAAGGCCAGCGCCAGGAAGGTCGTCTCGAAGGTCAGCATCTGAGGCCAGAAGTCGGCATGCCGGTCGAGGAACTGCGGCAGGAAGGCGACGAAAAAGGTGATGCTTTTCGGATTGAGCGCGGTGACTAGCCAGGCATGCGCCATCATCCTCGCGGAGGAAACCGCATCGCTTCGAGGCTCGGCCTTGAGCGCGCCGCCGGCGCGGAACAGTTTCACGCCGAGATAGATCAGATAGCCGGCGCCGATCAGCTTCAGGATGGTGAAGACACCAGCCGAAGCGGCCAGCAGGGCGCCAATGCCCAGCATCGACAAGGTCATGGCGGTGAAGTCACCCAGCGCCACGCCAACGGCCATCGGCAGGGCGGTGCGCCAACCCTGGCCCAGCGCATAGGACACGACCAGCAGGATGGTCGGGCCCGGAATGATGAGAAGGATCGTCGACGCGGCGGCGAAAGCGGCCCAGTTTTCGAAGGACATGTCTGTCTCCCTTGGGTTAAGGAAAAGGATAAATCCTGAGCCCTGGGAGAATGTAAAGAGGCCTGGTTTTTGTTTTACGCAAAATACGGGCGCAAAAGACCGCCATGCAGTTTTCCTGGAAATTGCCACACCATCAATTGCGCCAACGGCAGGTCGGCGTCAGCTCGCGACGCCCAGCCTGCTCACCATGTCGGCCAGGCTGACATTGGCACCGAGAACCATAGCCGCGATAATGGCAGGGGCAAAAAGCTTGATGTCGGTTTTTAACGTCTTGCACATGGAGACCCCTCACTGATCGGCCGGTCCTTAGGAAAGGCCGGCGCCGGCATTATGGCCTGACCTGGGTGTTTTTATGCAGGAACGCCCGGTCGGCCGCCGCCGGGTGTGGCCGGACGCCGCCAGGCGGCGCGCAAATGCAGGCGGTGCAAGGCATTCACGCTTTATCAACCATGAATGACGAAAATGCCTGACATTGGCCGGACCGTGCTTCCCGCCGACAGCGTAGGGTTGGGTATATGCGTGAGTTGCCGCAAGGTCCGACGCCATCACGAAACGGCGACGCGATCGAAACCGATATTCTTCTCTCCCGCCGCGCCATTTTGTCTGGCGCAGGCGCATTGGCTTTGCTCGGCGTCGCCGGCTGCTCGACCTCGGGCGGGGGTCTGCCGGCACTTCAGCTCGACGATACGGTCACCGGCGCGGTGCCTCCGATCCGCCCGGCGATCAGTGTCGACAAGAACATCACCAGCCCCGACGTCATGTATGCCGGTTTGACCGATGGCGGCTTCAACGTGCCCGACGTACCTTACCTTAAGGTCAAGCCGGAATTCCGCCGCCAGATCGTCGTCGATCCTACCGGCGAGGCACCCGGCACCATCGTCGTGCGCCTGCAGGAGCGCAAGCTCTATCTCGTCCAGACTGGCGGCGACGCCATCCGCTACGGCGTCGGCATCGGCAAGGACGGCTTCCGCTGGTCGGGCCGCGCCAACATCCAGTACGGCCGGGAATGGCCGACCTGGACGCCGCCGCGCGAAATGATCGCCCGCAAGCCTGAACTGGTGAAATGGCAGGGCGGCCAGCCCGGCGGCCTCACCAATCCGCTCGGCGCCCGCGCGCTCTACATCTACCAGAACGGCAAGGATACGGGCTACCGCATCCACGGCTCGCCCGAGTGGTGGAGCATCGGCCAGGCGATGTCGTCGGGCTGCGTGCGCCTGATCAACCAGGACATCATCGACCTCTACAGCCGCGTTTCGAAGAAGAACCCGGTCGTCGTCGTCTGATCGTTTCAGGCGGCCGGCGGCCGCCTTCTGTTCTGGTTTGAGCATGATCTTTTCCGAAAACCGATCCCTATTTTTCGGGATCATGCTCCGGATTCTGCCGTTGCGCGACGCCGCAAGACAGGCGAAGGTGGCCTGAAAACCATCGCCTGGAGCCGGGTGATTTCAGGTCCATTCGACCTGGAATCTGAATCTGTCTCCAAATTCAGAAAATAGAACATGATGTCGTCCGAAAACTGCTTCACACTTTTCGGCATCGTGCTCTAGGCTCTAGGGAGAGATCAAGCATGGCCGGAACCTTCGTCATCGCGCAGGGCGGCGGCCCGACCGCCGTCATCAACCAGACGGTTGTGGGCGCCACGCTGGAGATCCGCAAAAGGCACCCCGGCGCCAAGGTGCTGGGCTCCATCCACGGTGTGCGCGGCATCCGAGACGGCAATTATGTCGACCTCTCCGCCATCCCGGAGGACCGGCTGCGGCTGATTGCCGGAACGCCAAGCGCGGCGCTGGGCTCGACGCGCGACAAGCCGGATGCCGCCTATTGCGAGGTCATCCTCAAAGGCCTGCAGAAGGCCGGCGCCGACGCCTTCATCTATATCGGCGGCAACGACACGTCGGGCACGCAGCAGATCCTGACCGACGCCGCCGGCGGCAAGATCGCCTTTGTCCATGCGCCCAAGACCATCGACAATGATCTCGAGGAGAACGACCATACGCCGGGCTTCATCTCGGCGGCCGAATTCGTTGCCGGCGCCTTCCTGTCCGTGGACCTCGATTTTCGCGCCCTGCCCGGCATCTATGTCGGCATCGTCATGGGCCGGCATGCCGGTTTCCTGACCGCGGCGGCCGCGGCCTGGCAGCTTGATCCCGACAGCGGCCCGCACCTTGTCTACGTGCCGGAGCGGGCGTTCTCGGCGGCCGGCTTCATCGACGATGTGCGCGCCACGCTCGACCGCCACAAGCGCTGCATCGTCGCCGTGTCGGAAGGCGTCAGCACCGCCGACGGCAAGGCATTGGTCGAAAGCCTGGTGCCCCCGGAGAAACTGGAACGGGACCAGCATGGCAACGTCAAGCTGTCGGGCAGCGACCTGCCGGCGGCGCTTGAAAGGGCCCTGGCCGACGGACTGCCAGGCAAGCGTGCCCGCGTCGATGCCCTTGGCTACATGCCGCGCGGCTATGTCGGCGCTATCAGCGCGGTCGATGCGCAGGAGGCTTTCGATGCCGGAGCCTTCGCCGTCTCTGTCGCCGAACAGGGCGGCGGCTCCGTGGCGCTGCAATATGACGGCACCAAAACGGTGTTGAAGAAGGTGCCGCTGAAGAATGTCGCCGGCAAGACCCGCCACATGCCGGATAATTTCATGAAGGCCGACGTCAACCAGCTGTCCGATGCCGGCATGGCCTACCTCAAGCGGCTGGTGCCGGAAAAATACAAGGTCGGGAAACCGTTCGTCTAATGCCCGGCTCACACTTGATGTCCGGCTCACACATGATGCCGGCAATGCCGGACTGGTTCAGCAAGAGTATCGTCGACGAGAAGACGACGATGCTGACCGAACCGTTCGTGCATGGCTATGTGCGCGCCAATATCTGGCATCTGCACGGCCGCGACGCCGACCTTCTGGTCGACACCGGCATGGGCATCTGTCCGCTGGCGCCGGAGATCGGGACGCCAAATGGCAAGCCGCTTCTGGTGGTCGCGACGCACATCCATCTCGACCATGTCGGCTCGCTGCACGAATTTCCGCTGCGGGCCGGGCCAAGCATGAGTGCGGCGCAGTTCGAAACCATGGATGAGGCGGCGACCTACGCCTACATGTTCCACAACCTCGAAGGCGCCGTCTCGAAACTGCCGGCGCCAGGCTGGAGGTCGGCTGATTACAAGATACCGCCGGCGCCATTGACGCGGACGCTTGGCGAAGGCGACGTCGTCGATCTCGGCGACCGGCACTTCCGCGTCCTGCATCTGCCTGGACATTCGCCGGATTCGATCGCGCTGTTCGACGAGGCCGACGGCCTGTTCTTCAGTGGCGATGCCATCTACGACGACACGCTGATCGACGATCTGCCGGATTCCGACCGCGCCGCCTATATCAGCACCATGCGGCGCCTGCTCGACCTGCCGATCCGTATCGGCCATGGCGGCCATGGCCCGAGCTTCGACGGCAAGCGCATGCGCGAGATCGCGTCGGCCTATCTTAATCGCCATGACGGGTCCGTGAGCCCGTGCTGAATTAAATCTTCGTAAGGTCGGCTCAAAACCCTAAATCAGGCCGATCCACGCCCTAGATAACTGGTTGTCGATCCGGCCGGCCGCCATGTACGGCGAGGCAGGCGATCCCGGTGGTCGACACGCCGACAGGCGCGGCTCCCAAGTGCGCCTGCGGCGCCGGTTCAACGCTCGCCCGGACAGAACGACCATGTCACCCATGAGCATTCTTCGCAGACATCGCGTCGCGGCCCTGCTGGGCGCTGCGCTGATCATCTCCCCCGTCGTCGTCACATTCGCCCAGAACACCGGCAACACCGGCTTGAGCACCGTCGCTGCGACGACCCAGACCCCCGTCGTGGGGACCAAGGCCCCTAATGGTTCGCTGGCGCCGGTCGTGGCCACCACCAAGCCGGCCGTCGTGACGGTCACAACGGTCATGAAGGCACAGGCACAAACCATGGGCGAACCCTCGCCCTTCGGCGGCAATTCGCCTTTCGATGACTATTTCCGCCAGTTTTTCGGTGATCAGGGCGCTCCGATGCCCAGAACGCCGCCCCAGCAGGTACCGCGCCAGGAAGCCCTCGGATCCGGCTTCATCGTGGGCGCGGATGGCACCATCGTGACCAACAACCACGTCGTCGACGGCGCCACTTCGATCAAGGTCACGCTCGACGACGGCACCGAGCTTCCGGCCACGCTGGTCGGGCACGATGCCAAGAACGATCTGGCGGTGCTCAAGATCAAGACCGACAAGCCGCTGCCCACCATAAAATGGGGCGATTCCGACAAGCTGATGACCGGCGACCAGGTGCTGGCGATCGGCAATCCGTTCGGCATCGGCACCACCGTCACCTCCGGCATCGTCTCGGCGCGAGGCCGCGACCTGCACAGCGGACCGTTCGACGATTTCATCCAGATCGATGCTCCGATCAACCACGGCAATTCCGGTGGCCCACTGGTCGACGTGAACGGCAATGTCGTCGGCATCAACACGGCGATCTACTCACCCAACGGCGGCAGCGTCGGCGTCGGTTTCGCCATTCCGTCCGACCAGGCCCAGAAGGTGGTCGCCAAGCTGATGAAGGGCGGCAACATCGAATACGGCTATCTCGGCGTCGAGATCCAGCCTGTGACCCCGGATGTAGCCAGCGCCATCGGGCTCGATCATCCCGGCGGCGCACTGGTCTCTCAGGTCAATGATGGCTCGCCCGCGGCCAAGGCAGGCGTCGAGAGTGGCGATGTCATCACCGGCTTCGCCGGACAGGACGTGAAAGACCCCAAGGACCTGTCGCGGGCCGTCGCCGACGTCGCGCCGGGCGTCAAGGAAACGCTTCAGGTCTGGCGCAAGGGCAAGGCCATGCAGATTTCCGTCGATGTCGGGCGCAACCAGGACGAGGTGAAGACGGCATCGAATGGCAATTCCGGCGCGCCGAGCGCCGAGCAGGGCACGCGCGCGCCGGCGATCGGCCTCGGCCTGATGGACATCACACCCGATATCCGCCAGCAGATGAACCTCGCCGAGAATGAGCATGGGGCGGTGGTTGCGAGCGTCAATCCCGACAAGCCGGCGGCCGCCGCCGGCATCCAGCCTGGCGATATCATCGTCGCCGTCAATCAGGCGCCGGTGAAGAGCGTCAGACAAGTGACACAGGCGATCGCCCAGGCCAGCAAATCAGGCCGCAAATCGGTGTTGCTGCTGGTGGAACGCGACGGTGGCCAGATCTACGTCGCCGTGCCATTCGCCAATGGCTGAGCCGTGGCGCTGATTTGAACAGCGGCGTGGCGGGCTCGTCGGCGACGAGCCCGCCGTTACAGTTTGCGCAGCGCCACTTCCTCGACCAGATGGTCGGCGCCCTTGCGCAGGATCAGGTCGGCGCGGGCGCGCGTCGGCAGGATGTTCTCGCGCAGGTTCTTCAGATTGATGTTGGTCCACAGGCCCTCCGCGATCGCGCGGGCCGAATCCTCCGACAGCTGCGAATAGCGATGGAAGAAGGAGTCCGGATTGCGGAAAGCGGTCTCGCGCAACCGCATGAAGCGCGAGATATACCACTGATGGATCAGCTTCTCGTCGGCATCGATGTAGATGGCGAAATCGAAGAAGTCCGACAGAAAAGGCACGATCTTGCCGTCCTGCGGCAGCTTGCCCGGTTGCAGGACATTGATACCTTCGAAGATCAGGATATCCGGGCGATCGATGGTGACGAACTCGCCGGGAATGACGTCATAGGTGAGATGCGAATAAACCGGCGCCTGGACGCTGCTCTGCGCCGATTTGATGCCCGAGAGGAAGCGCAGCAGCGCGCCGACATCGTAGCTGTCGGGAAAACCCTTGCGTTCCATCAGGTTTTCGCGGCGCAGCACCTCATTGGGCAGCAGGAAGCCGTCGGTGGTGATGAGATCGACCTTGGGACTCGACGGCCAGCGGGCCAGGAGTTCCTTCAGCACGCGCGCCGTGGTCGATTTGCCGACCGCGACGGAACCGGCGACGCCAATGATGAACGGCGTCTTGACCACGTCGACGGCGTTGAAGAAGGCCTGGCGCTGCCGGAACAGAAGCTGACTCGCCTCGACATGGGCGGACAAAAGCCGCGACAGCGACAGATAGATGCGCTTGACCTCTTCGAGGTCGACCGGATCGTTGAGCGAACGCAGGCGGCGGAACTCGTCCTCGCTCAGCGTCAGCGGCGTGTCGGCGCGGAATTGCGACCATTGCTCGGCCGAGAAGAAACGAAAGGGGGAATATTTCTCGGTTTGCGCGAGCTGATCCATCGAGTTTCCTGTCCCTTCCTCGCGATCAGCCCTTGGGCCGCGACGCCTTCTCGGCGATGCCCGAGCGCCCGGTGCGGCTCTCAAGCTCCTTGAGCACGTCGCCCAACGGCACACCCGAAATGCCGAGAACGACAAGCCAATGATATAGGAGATCGGCACTTTCCGAAACGAGAGCCGGCTTGTCGCCGTGAACAGCGGCGATCACCGTCTCGACCGCCTCCTCGCCGAGCTTCTGTGCCGCCTTGTCGATGCCGCGCGCGAACAGTTTTGCCGTCCACGAGTCGGGATCGCCGGACTCGGCGCGCTCCCGGACGATTTTTTCCAGATCGGACAGAGAAAACTCGGCCATGCCTGCCTATCTTCTTGTTTAGGCCTGATCTTTCCCGAAAGCCGGCTTCGGGATCATGCTCTAGGACCTGTTGCCGAGGGAGTCCAGCCGCATCGGCAGGCCGGCCTCGGCCATATGCGCCTTGGCTTCGGCGATCGTATAGGTGCCGAAATGGAAGATAGATGCGGCGAGCACGGCACCGGCATGACCATCGCGAATGCCTTCAACCATGTGATCGAGCGTGCCGACACCGCCGGACGCGATGACCGGCGCGCGCACCGCATCCGCAATCGCGCGGGTGAGCGCAATATCATAGCCGGCCTTGGTGCCGTCGCGGTCCATGGAGGTCAGCAGGATCTCGCCGGCGCCGCGATCGACCATTTTCCGGGCGAATTCGACCGCGTCGATGCCTGTCTTCTCGCGCCCGCCATGGGTGAAGATCTCCCAGCGGTCGGTCTCGCCGGGGCCGGACACTTTCTTGGCGTCGATGGCGACAACGATGCACTGGTTGCCGAACTTGTCGGCGGCCTCGGCGACGAAATCCGGGTTTTTCACCGCCGCCGTGTTGATCGACACCTTGTCGGCGCCGGCCAAAAGCAGCTTCCTGATATCGGCGACCTGGCGCACGCCGCCGCCAACGGTCAGCGGCATGAAGCACTGCTCGGCGGTGCGGGCAACGACATCGAAGATGGTCTCGCGATTGTCCGACGACGCCGTGATGTCGAGAAAGCACAATTCGTCGGCGCCGGCGGCGTCATAGGCCTTGGCCGCCTCGACCGGATCGCCGGCGTCGACGAGATCGACGAAGTTGACACCCTTGACGACGCGGCCGTCCTTGACGTCGAGGCAAGGGATGACGCGGGCTTTCAGCATCAGCGGCCCTCTATCGTGGCGATGAGATCGTTGAGCAACTGGCCGACCATCGGCGGCACATCGCCCTGGGCATCGAAGGCCGGATCGTACGCGGAAACGGTGATGCCAACGACCGGCACCGAAAGCGCCATGGCACAGGTCGCGTCGCGCAACTGTTCCGGGTTCGGACCGCCGGGGGTGACGTAGCGGTTTACCTGCAGATCCTTCGGGTCATGCACGTCGAGATCGATATGCATGTGCACCCTTTCGGCGCCGGCGGTCTTCAGCTTTTCCGTCGCCTGCGCCCAGCCAGGACATTCCGTCTGGATGACGGGCAAAGTCTCGAGAAGTTTTTTCTCCGCCGGATCGAGATCGCGCGCGTTGACGAGCACGCAACGCTGGGGATCGATCGGCCTGAAGCCTGGAATGGACCCCGCCATCGGGCGCCAGCACAGGCCAAGCACGGTCGCCAGCGCCATGCCGTCGAGGAAGCCGTATGTGGAGGTTTCGGGCGTGTTGAGGTCGCCATGCTGGTCGGCCCAGATGATCGCATCGGCGCCTTCGCCGGCTACGGCACCAGCTGATGTCAGGCAGTTGCCGGCAAGCACGATGGGAAACCGTCCCCTGTCGATGGCAATGCGGACCTCGCCGGAGACGGCGTTGCAGACGGCAAAGCCGGTGGCGATCTCGCGTTCCTGGTCATCGCCGACCTTGCCGATATCCTCGACGACGACGTCGTGACCGGCCATGGTCAGCGCGTCGACCAACCCGCCCGATATCAGCGCATCCGGCCCTTGGCCCATGCCGCCGTGATAGTGCCCGCTATCATAAGAGGCGAGAATGATGGAGATTTTCACAACCGCGTCTCCACCGCCGCCTTGCCTTGCAGGATCGCCAGCGCCTCGGCCGGGTCGATACGGCCGTCATAGAGCGCGCGCCCGGAAATGGCGCCCTCGAGCTTCTGCGCATCCGGCATGGTCATGCGCACGATGTCGGCGATCGAGGCCAGTCCGCCGGAGGCGATGACCGGGATCGACACGGCTTCGGCGAGGTCGATGGTGGCGTTCCAGTTGATGCCGGTGAGCACGCCGTCGCGGTCGATATCGGTGTAGATGATGGCGGCCACACCCACACCCTCGAATTTCCTGGCGAGTTCGATGACGCCGAGGCTGGAGGCTTCCGCCCAGCCCTCGACCGCAACCTTGCCGCCCTTGGCGTCGATGCCGACGGCGATCTTGCCCGGAAAGGCCTTGCAGGCCTGCTTGACCAGATCGGGATCGCGCACGGCGACCGTGCCGAGAATGACGCGGGCCAGGCCACGATCGAGCCAGTCCTCGATCTGCTCCAGCGTGCGGATGCCGCCGCCAAGCTGCACCGGATTCTTCGTCGCCTTGAGAATGGCGTCGACCGCGGCGCTGTTGACGCTCTGGCCCTTGAAAGCACCGTTGAGGTCAACGACGTGCAGCCATTCGAAGCCCTGTTCCTCGAAGGCTCTCGCCTGCGCGGCAGGATCATCGTTGTAGATGGTTGCGGTCGCCATGTCGCCGTGTTTGAGGCGCACGCATTGGCCGTCCTTGAGGTCGATGGCTGGAAACAGGATCATTCGTTCAGGCGCCTTCAACGATGACGAAATGACCGGTCGAGGCGGCAAGCCGGAACTTCGAAGCATGCTGATATTCGGGCGAATGATAGCATTCGACCGCCTTGTCGAAGGAATCGAACTCGACCAGTACATGGCGGTTGCCGGTCGGCCCTTCCGGATTTTCATGGCGGCCGGCCCGCACAGCGAATTTCGCGCCATATTTCGCAAAGGCCGCGGCATTGGCCTCGATGTACTGTTTGTACAATTCGGGATCGCGAACATCGATCATCGCCATCCAATAGCCCTTCTTGCTCATGATCTAGGGCCTCCAGCGCAGGAAATTGGCGATCAGCGCCAGGCCGAGCGCCTGGCTCTTTTCAGGATGGAACTGCGTACCGACGAGATTGCCGCGGGCGACTGTCGCTGTCACCGGGCCACCATAGTCGGCCACAGCCAGCACTTCGTCCGGCTTTTTTGCATCAAGATGATAGGAATGGACGAAATAGGCATGCAGCCCGTGCGGCCCTGTTGGAATGCCGGCAAACAGCGGATGCTGGCGCGTGAGTTCGATCGTATTCCAGCCGATCTGCGGGATCTTCAGCGCCGGATCGGCCAGCGTGATTTCCTTGACATCGCCCGATATCCAGCCAAAGCCGTTCGTCACGGTCTTTTCCAGGCCACGCTCCGACATCAGTTGCATGCCGACGCAGATGCCAAGGAACGGCCGCCCCTTGGCAATCGCCACCTCTTCCACCGCTTCCCACATGCCGGGGACAGCACGCAAGCCAGCCGCGCAGTCGGCATAGGCGCCGACGCCGGGCAGGACGATGCGGTCGGCGCTGCGCACCCGTTCGGCATCGGCCGTCAGGCCGATCTCAGTCGCAATGCCAGCTTCACGCGCGGCACGCTCGAAGGCCTTGGTGGCCGAGCGCAGATTGCCCGAACCGTAATCGATGATCGCAACCCGCATGTCAGCGCCGTCCCGGAATGTGGGTCAGCCCCAGTGCCATCCCGGGCTGCGCCGGGCGCGCCAGGGCGGCATCCGGAACCATTCGCGGTGCTGGTGGTGCTTCCTCCGGATGCTTCTCGACCTCCAGCGCATAACGCGTGTCGGCGTCGTCCAACCAGCCGGCCTCAACGACGCCCCACTCGTGCCAGCCGCGCCGGCGGAGTGCCGCAATGCGCAGCCCCTGCCCCTCCAGGCCGACATAGAGCGAGACGAGCAGCGACAGCAGCGAGCCGGCCAGTCCAAGGCCAAGTCCTTGGCCAAGCATCGAAAGCACAGCCATGACGACGAAGGTGAGCGCCGCTTCGATCCACAGCCGGTTCCAGGCAAACCACAGCGGTGGCACCAGGAGACCGAGCCAGGTGAAGCCATCGCGGATGAAGGCCGTTGTGTCGACCTTTTCGCCGCGGCTGGGCGGTTCCATCACGACATAGGTGGCCATGAGGCTATCCCTTCAAAGATCCCTTGGTGGAGGGAACCGCGTCCGGCTGGCGCGGGTCGCGCTCCAGTGCCGCGCGCAACGCACGCGCCACCGCCTTGAAACAGGTCTCGGCGATATGGTGGTTGTTGGCGCCATAATGATTGGTGACATGCAGCGTGATGCCTGCATTCTGCGCCAGCGCCTGGAAGAATTCCCGCACCAGTTCGGTGTCGAAGGTGCCGATCTTCGGCGACGAGAACGACACATTCCAGACCAGGAACGGACGGCCGGACACGTCGATCGCCGCGCGCGTCAGCGTTTCGTCCATGGCAAGGTCGATCGAGGCATAGCGCATGATGCCGCGCCGCTCGCCCAGCGCCTTGGTCAAGGCCTGGCCGAGCGCGATGCCGGTATCCTCGACCGTGTGGTGATCGTCGATATGCAGGTCGCCCTTGGCCTTGACGGTCATGTCGATCAGCGAATGGCGCGAGAGCTGGTCCAGCATGTGGTCGAAGAAGCCGACGCCCGTCGCAATGTCCGCCTTGCCCGAACCGTCGACATGGACCGACACGGAGATGTCGGTTTCCCTGGTCTTGCGGCTTGCTTCGGCGGATCGGGGCGCCATCACTCTATCCTTGTCCCAGCGGTGCACATCGTGACCGGTTCACGGGCCTCAAGCGCTCGCGGGCTTGAAAACGAAAGCCTTCTACCAGCATGATCCGGCGATTGCCAGTTGCCTTGCGTAGAGGTATCGGCCCTGCCGGAGAGGCGATTTGCAATCGTTCGCCCTATGCATACATATGGCCGATCAAAGTTACTCGTACCGCGCCAATCGCCTTTTTTGGGATCGCGCGAATCGGAGCCAGGACATGTCTGATAATCTGACCATGCACGCCACGACCATCGTGACGGTGCGCAAGGGCAACAAGGTGGTGATCGCCGGCGACGGCCAGGTCAGCCTCGGCCAAACCATCATGAAGGGCAATGCCCGCAAGGTGCGCCGCATTGGCAAGGGCGGCAATGTGATTGCCGGTTTCGCAGGCGCCACGGCCGATGCCTTCACGCTTCTGGAACGGCTGGAAGCCAAACTTGAACAATATCCCGACCAGCTGACGCGCGCCTGCGTCGAGCTCGCCAAGGACTGGCGCACCGACCGCTATCTGCGCCGGCTGGAGGCGATGATGCTGGTGGCCGACAAGTCGGTGTCGCTGGCGCTGACCGGCACGGGCGACGTGCTGGAGCCCGAATTTGGCGTCATGGCCATCGGTTCTGGCGGCAACTACGCGCTGGCGGCTGCACGGGCGCTGATGGACACCGACAAGGATGCCGAGGAGATCGCCCGCAAGGCGATGCAGATCGCTTCCGACATCTGCGTCTACACCAACAACAATTTCGTTGTCGAAACGCTCGATGCCGCCTGAGAAGGCCGGCCATGATCCCCGAACCGCAGGACCGCGTAAGCGAAAACTGGCAACCGGTTTTCGGACAAGATCATGATCAAACAAGACCATAGCTATGATTTTCGGCCGGTGACCAAGAAGGACCTGCCGATGATCGCCGGCTGGCTGGCCGAACCGCATGTCGCGGAGTGGTTGGACGATCCGGAGACCGAACTCGCCGAGATCCGCGATCATATCGATTCGATTTCCGTCGAACCGCTGATCGTCGAGTTCGACGGCAAGCCGATCGCCTATCTGCAGAGCTACGATCCGCATATGGAAGACGACCATCCCTATGCCGACCAGCCGTTCGGCACGCTGGGCATCGACCTTTCGATCGGCCGGCCGGAACTGGTCGGCATCGGCCATGGCTCGGCGATCGTGCGTCAGTTCATCGAGGCGTTGTTCGAGGAAGGCGTGCCGCGCGTCATCATCGACCCCGATCCGGCCAATATCCGGGCCATCCGCGCCTATGAAAAGGCCGGATTCAGGCCTATCAACCGCAGGCGATCCGATATGGCGACGTCGTGCTGATGGCGATCGACGCTGAAGAGGGGCAGTAGCGCATGATCATTTCCGACGAGGACAAGAGTCTTTCGGCCTATGAAAACAGCTGGCGGATGGGCCTGCTGATCGTCGCCAGCCTAATTGCCGTCCAGGCCGTCACGCTCTACCTGATGGGCCATCCGCCGATCTGCACCTGCGGGTATGTGAAACTATGGCATGGCGTGGTGAACAGTTCCGAGAATTCCCAGCATATTTCGGACTGGTACACCTTCTCGCATATCATCCACGGCTTCCTGTTCTACGCGCTGGCACGGCTCCTGTTCCCGCGCTCGCCGATCGGCTTGCGGCTGGCATTCGCCGTCCTGATCGAAGGCGGCTGGGAGTTGCTGGAGAACAGCCCTTTCATCATCGAGCGCTACCGCGCCGGCACCATATCGCTCGACTATTACGGCGACAGCATCATCAATTCGCTGTCCGACACACTGGCCATGGTGCTGGGATTTGTCATGGCGCGAAGGCTACCTATATGGGTGATCGTCAGCCTCGCCGTCCTCTTTGAATTAAGTACCGGCTACCTTATCCGCGACAACCTGACACTCAACGTGATCATGCTGCTGCATCCGTTCGAGGCCATCAAGCAGTGGCAAAGTGGAATTTAGTGATATGAGCACATTTTCTCCCCGCGAAATCGTTTCGGAACTCGACCGCTTCATCATCGGCCAGAAGGACGCCAAGCGCGCCGTGGCCATTGCGCTCCGCAACCGCTGGCGCCGCCAGCAGTTGGAAGGGCAGATGCGCGAAGAGGTGATGCCCAAGAACATTCTGATGATCGGGCCGACCGGCGTCGGCAAGACCGAGATCTCGCGCCGCTTGGCGCGGTTGGCCGGGGCGCCCTTCGTCAAGGTCGAGGCGACCAAGTTCACCGAGGTCGGCTATGTCGGCCGGGATGTCGAGCAGATCGTGCGCGACCTTGTCGAGATCGCCATCGGCCTGGTGCGCGAGAAGATGCGCGAGGACGTCAAGGCGCGTGCCCACATCAACGCCGAGGAACGCGTGCTGGAGGCGCTGGTCGGCAAGACGGCAAGCCCGGCGACGCGTGACTCCTTCCGCAAGAAGCTGCGCGAAGGCGAACTCGACGACAAGGAAATCGAGATCGAAGTGGCGGACACCGGCAATGGCGGCATGCCCGGCTTCGAGATCCCCGGCATGCCGGGCGCCAATATCGGCGTGCTCAACATCAACGACATGCTGTCGAAGGCGATGGGCGGCAAGAAGACCAAGCTGCGCAAGACGACGGTGAAGGAGTCCTACGACCTGCTGGTCAGTGACGAGTCCGACAAGCTGCTCGACCAGGACGAGGTGGTGCGCCGGGCGCTCGATGCGACGGAAAACGATGGCATCGTCTTCCTCGACGAGATCGACAAGATCGCGGCCAGATCCGACATTTCCGGTGGCCCTTCCCGCGAAGGCGTGCAACGTGATCTGCTGCCGCTGGTCGAAGGCACGACGGTGGCGACCAAGTATGGACCGGTGAAGACCGATCATATCCTGTTCATCGCATCGGGTGCGTTCCACGTCTCGAAGCCGTCCGACCTGTTGCCGGAACTGCAGGGCCGCCTGCCGATCCGCGTCGAATTGCGCGCGCTGGAGAAGGAGGATTTCGTCCGCATCCTGACCGAGACCGAGGCCAGCCTGATAAAGCAGTATATCGCGCTGATGAAGACCGAGGGTGTCGACCTGACCTTCACCGACGACGCCATCGATTCGCTTGCCGGTGTGGCTGTCGACCTCAACGCCAGCATCGAGAATATCGGTGCCAGGCGGCTGCAGACGGTGATGGAGCGGGTGCTGGACGACATTTCCTACGACGCGCCGGACCGCCACGGCACGGCCGTCACCATCGATGCCGCCTACGTCGAGAAGCATGTGGGCGACCTGTCGCGAAACACAGATTTGTCGCGATTCATCCTTTAAACGCCAGCGCCGGAATGTTCCGGCGCCGGGATTGAAGCGCCGCGCGTCCTCTGGACGCGCAAAGGGCGCTCCAACAACTTTGACCGATGCTTCGGCACCGTTTCCGGCAAGAATCAATGTGTGGCCAGATGGTACCATCTGGCCACCTTTCGTCTCGCCGACCGAAGGGGCGCTCTCGACTCGACCAAGAGCGATACCCTAGTTTGCGCGGCAATACTGTAGGCGGCGGCGCATGAAAAAATTGATCCTGTTCATTCTCGGCTTGACGCTGGCGGCGACGCTTTTCGCCGCCGACGCGGCGACGCTGGTGCCGCCGGGAAACCGAAATGCCGAGCAGCCCGATATTCCCGGCGCCTCCAGCCGGCGCACGCAAGCGACCAACACCACCTTCCAGGCGAAGTATCGCAAGGTCTATGCGCTGCTGCAGAACGACGCCGATCTGCGCGGCAAGATCAAGAAGGCAGCAAGCGCCTATGGCATCGATCCTATGCATATTGTCGGCGCCATCGTCGGCGAGCACACCTATAATGTCGACGCCTACGACCGGCTGCAGACCTACTACGTCAAGGCGATCTCCTACCTCTCCAGCAAACTGTCCTTTGCGTATGACGGCGAGGATGTCAGCGATTTTGTACAGCGGCCGGAATTCAAAAAATGCGGTGCAATCTCGGACAGCTACGATCTGTGGGAATGCCGCGAACAGGTCTGGAACCATTCGTTTCGCGGCAAGACCGTCGGCGGCGAGGATTTCCCCGACAACCGCTTCGGCGCCACTTTCTTCCAGCCCTACTATGCTGGCCAGACCTTCGGCCTCGGCCAACTCAATCCACTGACCGCCTTGCAGATGAGCGATCTCGTGCACAAAGTGTCGGGCCTGCCGAAGCTGGACGTCGGCGATCCCAACTCGGTCTACAAGACCATCATGGATCCGGACCTGACGCTGCCTTATGTCGCCGCGACGATCAAGAAATCGATCGATGCCTACAAGAGCATTGCCGGCTTCGACATTTCGGGCAATCCGGGGCTGACCGCCACGCTCTACAATGTCGGCAATCCGGAGCAGCGCGCCTATGCGCTGAAGGCGGAAAACGACAAGCGCCGCGCTGCGGGCGAGCCGGAAAAGCTGCCGGAAGAGAATTATTATGGCTGGCTGGTCAACGACAAATTGGACGAGCTGAAGGCGCTGTTTTAGAGTCCAGTGAAGTTCAGTGCTGCGGGGGATCGGTGTCGCGCGGCTTCCAGCGTTTACGCCGCCCCTCATCTGCCTGCCGGCATCTTCTCCCCGAATAGTGACGGGGAGAAGGGCACTGTCATTGCCGGTTTCGCCAATCATCAGCGTTGCAAGAGGCGCCGAGAGGTTGCGGCCAGCTACTTTCTCCCCGTCACTATTCGGGGAGTTGAGAAGTGGTCCGCGCAGCGGACGAAAAGCCAATTGCTTGGCTTTTCGAACGACGAACGCCCGGCAGGGCAATGAGGGGCGGCGCCGACTTCCACAATTAGCCCTGCGCCCCTACGCCGCCAGCAACGACTTCAGCTTGACGGCCTGCGATCCCAATGACTCCGGCGCGGGCTTGGCCTGCTTGCCGATCAGCATCTCGGCCAGCCTGATGTCGCGGGCGACCGCATTGCCGGGGCCGATGCCGCTGGCCGCCACCAGCCTGCCATCCCCGGCCAGATGGAAGAGGATGAAGGCGCCGTCGCCGAGATCGCGGCGGACGACAGAACGGCCTTCGTCCGCTAGACCAGCGATCTGCAGGGACAGGCCATACTGATCCGACCAGAACCACGGCACCGCCGCATGCGCCTCGCCGGCACCCAGCATGTTTCTTGCAGCAAGCGCGCCCTGTTCCTGTGCATTGCGCCAGGCTTCCAGCCGCACGCGCCGACCGCCATAGACGGCGAGCGGGAATGAACAGCAGTCGCCGGCGGCGAAGATGTCGGGGTCGCTCGTGCGCAATTCAGCGTCGACGGCAATGCCGTTGTCTATGGTGAGGCCTGCTTCGGCCGCGAGCCCGGTCACCGGCACGGCGCCGATGCCGATGATGGCGAGATCGGCTGCGATTTCCCGTCCGCCCGCAAGCGACACGCGCACTTCCTTGCCGTCATCGGCGATGGCCGCAATGCCGTCACCGCACAGGATTTTGACGTCCTCGGCAATGTGCGCCTGGTGAATGATTTCGGCAATCTCGGTCGGCACGCCGCGCATCAGAATGCGCGGCTGTGCCTCGATGACAGTGACCGAGGCGCCGAGCTTGCGGGCGGCGGCGGCGAGTTCAAGGCCGATGAAGCCGCCGCCGACGATGGCGATGCGGTTGCCGGCACTGAGATGGGCGCGAATGGTCAGCGCGTCGGCGAAGGTCCTGAGATAGACGCAGCGCGCGCCGAGACCGGGCACCGGCAGTTTGCGCGGGGTCGAGCCGGTGGCCAGCAGCAGCTTGTCGTAAGGCAGGACCGAACCGTCCGACAGACGCACCGTATGCGCCGCGCGATCGATCGCCACCGCCTGGACGGAATGGATATGTCGGATCGACTTTTCGGCCAGCATCCCATCGCTGGCGATCGCCTTGACGGCAGGCGCGTCGCTGGCCATCGCATCCTTGGACAGAGGCGGACGCTCGTAGGGCAGATGCGGTTCGTCGCCGACCAGCGTCACCGGCCCGTCATAGCCGAGATCGCGCAATCCAAGGGCGGCCCGCCCGCCGCATTCGCCGGCACCGATGATGACCATTCCCCGCGCCATGTCCGTCACCCGATCTGAACGAGAACTTTGCCGGCGTCGACCTTGACCGGGTAGGTCCTGAGGTTGACGCAGACCGGCGCGCCCCTGGCCGCACCCGTCTTGTAGTTGAAGCGGCCATTGTGCTTGGGACATTCGATGATGTCGTCCATCACCAGGCCGTCGGCCAGATGCACCTTCTCATGCGTGCAGAGGCCGTCGGTGGCGAAGTACTCGTCGTCCGGGCTGCGATAGATGGCGAAGGTACGTCCGCCGTGATCGAAGCGCATCACGTCCTCTTCATCGATATCATCAGCAGCACAGGCCTCGACCCAGTCGCTCATTCAGTCCTCCCGGCAAATCTCGATCGCACCATCACTCCGCCGCGACGGCGACGGCATCGTTGTGGAATTCCTCGCGGTACGGCCTTGCGGTCGGCGGCAATTCGCGCTTCAGAAAATAATCCTCGTTGCGCAACTGGCGCAGGAAGACCGGGATCATCTCGCGATAGCCCGCCAGGATCGACGGGGTCGGCGCCGGCAGGTCGTGCTTGATCAGCGCATGCAGCTTCGGCAGCGCATGGTAAGGCACCATCGGGAACATGTGATGCTCCACATGATAGTTCATGTTCCAGTAGATGAAGCGGCTGATCGGGTTCATGTAGACGGTGCGGCTGTTCAGCCGATGGTCGGTGACGTTGTCGGCAAGGCCGCCATGCTGCAGCAGGCCGACCATGACGTGATGCCAGGCGCCATAGAGCCTCGGCAGGCCGACCAGCATCAAAGGCAGGAACGAGCCGAAATACAGCGCCAGCGCGATGGTCGCGGCATAGATCGCGGTCCAGATGCGGGCGATGCGGATCGCCTTCTTTCGCTCCTGTTCCGGAATGAAAGTCTTTTCGGCCGCGCTGATGTTGCCAGCGGCGTTGCGCAGCATGTCGCTCATCGCATGCCAGGCATCGAGCACGCCGACAAAGCCGAGAATGGCGCGCACCAGGTCCGGCGGCCGCATGACCGAGATTTCCGGGTCGCGGCCGACGATAATAGTGTCGGTGTGATGACGCGTGTGGCTCCAGCGCCAGGTCACCGGATTGCGCATGATCATGAAGCAGGCGATCTGATAGACCGCATCATTCATCCATTGCGTCCGGAACGCCGTGCCGTGGCCGCATTCGTGCCAGCGTGAATCGGTGGACGAACCATAGAGGACGCCATAGACGAAGAAGAACGGCACGCACCACCATGTGCCCCAGAACCAGGCGCCGCCGGCGCCGCTGACGACCAGCGCGGCAATCCAGATCGCTGTGTCGCGGATGGCCGGGCCGTCGGAGCGCTGCATCAGCTCCTTCATCTGCTTGCGGGGAATATCGGTGTGATACCATTCCGCCGCCGACAAGCCGTCTTCCACGGCGAGCTTGGAGTCGCGGCCGATCAGGCTGTAGTCACGCCGGGACGGCGTTGCGGTCATGATTGCCTCCTGGTCATGATTGCCTCCTTGGGCAAGGGCACTCGCCCGAACGAGTGCCAACCTTTTGGCACCCCATCTGGCTTCGGCCTGAAAAATACCGCTGACCCGTGATAGACTCAATATCACAAAGATAGTTTCTATCATTTCCTATCAAAATGATGTATCGACGTTGGAAATTGAACGAGGGCGATCATGGCGAAACGACCGACCATATCAGATCTGGCGCGCGTCTCGGGCGTCAGCGTCGCCACGGTGGACCGCGTGCTCAACAACCGCCTGCCGGTGCGCGAGGAAACCGCGCGCCGCGTCTATGAGACCGCGACCGAGATCGGCTACCACGCGGCCGGCCTGATCAAGCAGCGGATGCGCCACGAACTGCCGGAGTACCGGCTCGGCTTTCTGCTTTTGAGGGGCAATGATGTCTTCTACACGGAGTTCGCGCGGCAGCTCGAACTCGCGGTGTCGCAATCGCAGTGCTTCCGCGGCGTCGCGATCATCGATTTCGCCAATTCGCTGACGCCGGACGAGATCGTCGAGCGCACCCGCAAGCTGGCGGCCAAATGCAGGGCCGTCGCACTGGTCGGGCCTGATCACCCGACACTGACGGTAACGGTCGAGGAGATGGAAGCCAGGGGACTGCCGGTCTTTTCATTGCTGTCCGACTTCGCAGCCGGTATCCGCGAGGGCTATGTCGGCCTCGACAACCGCAAGGTTGGCCGTACTGCGGCCTGGATGATCTCGAAGGCGGCGAAGCGGCCGGGCAAGGTCGCGCTGTTCGTCGGCAGCCACCGTTTCCACGGGCATGAGCTGCGCGAGATCGGCTTTCGCTCTTTCTTCCGCGAACAGGCGCCGGACTTCACCCTGCTGGAAACGCTGGTCAATCTCGAGGCCAACCAGATCACACAGGACACGCTGCTCGAGCTTCTTGGCCGCCACCCCGATCTGGTCGGATGCTACGTCGCCGGCGGCGGCATGGAAGGCGCGGTCGCGGCACTGAGACAGGCAAACCCGGCCGAGATGCCGGCGGTCGTCTGCAACGAGATCACGGCGGTCTCGCGTTCGGCCCTGGCCGACGGGATCCTGACGATGGTTATCTCCACGCCGCTGGCCGCACTTTGCCGCGAATTGCTCGACCTCATGGCGCATGCCATCGAAACCGGCGCGGCGAACGCGCCAGGACAGACATTCCTGCCGTTCGATATCTATCTGCCCGAGAATATCTAGCGATTACCTCGACACCCGGCGCATCCCGCCGGCAGGATGAAAGAATCCATCACGGCTGATAGGAGCCGCATCGTCGCGCGGCCGACCGCTTGCCAGATGGCTTTCCCGCATCGACATCAAAATCCCGCGTCCGGATTTGGAATCGCCCTTGACGCCTCGATACGAAATGGAATAAATATTTCACCAACTGCGCATTTTGGTTCTTTCGTTCCGGAACATCTGTTTCAAACGGAGGTTTGGCGTTCCAGCCCGTGCAGGGGAACGCCCTGCGGAACGAAACGATATCAGGGAGAGATTCCCCGGGGAGATCGGGGATTCCGGATAGATCGGTGCAACCGGACACCAAAAGTGGAGGAGAAACACAATGAAGAAACTGCTTTTGGGCGTCGCCTTCGCGGCGCTGATGAGTTCATCCGCCATGGCCGCCAAGATCGGCGTATCGATGGCCAAGTTCGACGACAATTTCCTGACCGTGTTGCGCAACGGCATGATCGCGCAGGCCAAGGGCATGAGCGGTGTCGAACTGCAGGTCGAGGACGCGCAGAACGACGTCGCCAAGCAGCTCGACCAGATCAAGAACTTCGCCGCCTCGGGCGTCGACGCCATCATCGTCAACCCGGTCGACACCTCGGCCACCCAGGCGATGTCGGACGCCGCGGCGGCCGCCAAGGTCCCGCTGGTCTATGTCAATCGCGAGCCGGTCAATGTGAACACGCTGCCGGACAACCAGGCCTTCGTCGCTTCGAACGAAGCCGATTCCGGCACGCTGGAAACCAAGGAAGTCTGCCGCCTGTTCAAGGCAGCCGGCAAGAAGGAAGCCAATGTCTATGTGATCATGGGCGAGCTTTCCAACCAGGCCGCCGTGCAGCGTACCAAGGACATCGAGGAAGTCATCGCCACGCCGGAGTGCAACTTCATCAAGATCATCGACAAGCAGACGTCGAACTGGGATCGCGACCAGGCCCAGAACCTGATGACCAACTGGCTGTCGACCGGCAAGAAGTTCGATGGCGTCATCGCCAACAACGACGAAAGCGCCATCGGTGCCATCCAGGCGATGAAGGCCGGCAACATCGACATGAAAACCGTGATCGTCGGCGGCGTCGACGCCACCCAGGACGCGCTTGTGGCGATGCAGGCGGGCGACCTTGCCGTGACCGTGTTCCAGGACGCTGCCGGCCAGGGCGCTGGCGCGCTGGACGCGGCGCTGAAGCTCGCCAAGGGCGAGAAGGTGGAGCACAAGGTCTACGTCCCGTTCCAGCTGGTTACACCGGCCAACATCGACAAGTTCCTGAAGAAGAACTGAGCGGCGGACATACGGAGCGGCGCTCCCACGCTAAAGGTAGCGCCGCTCTCTTTCTCAGCGTCTGAAAGACGCGAGGACGGCCGTGGCTGACGGAGGATAGAGGATTGGCACAGACATCTCATGGCGTCGGCGGGCTCAGCTATGACGCGAAGAAGCGCACATGGCCGGCCGAATTCAACGTTTTCCTGGCGCTCGTCATTCTCGTCGTCATCTTCGAGGCGATCGGCCGGATCTTTCTCGGCGACAGCTTCCTGTTCAACACGCGCAGCGACGTCAGCGGCATCTTCAACGAGGCGCGCCTGCAGATCATCATCCTGCAAGTGTCGATCGTCGGCATCATCGCCATCGGCGTCACGCAGGTGATCATAACAGGCGGCATCGACCTGTCCTCGGGCTCGATCGTCGGCGCCACCGCAATGATCGCCATGAGCTTCGCCCAGGTGGCGACCGTCAACGGCAACCCCAATCCCAAGGCGATGTTCCTCGCGGAGGGCTGGACCGACCTGCCGGTCATCGTGCCGGTGCTGGTGGCGATCGGCTGCGGCCTGCTTGCCGGCCTGGTCAACGGCGCCTTGATCGCCTACACGCGCATTCCGCCCTTCATCGCCACGCTCGGCATGATGGTGACGGCGCGCGGCATTGCCAAATGGTGGTCCAAGGGCCAGCCGATCTCGTTTCCGACCGACAGTTTCGCGGCAATCGGCAAGGGCTTGATGCCGGTCATCATCTTCATCTCGCTGGCGATCCTGTTCCAGCTCATCTTGACCTACACGAGATACGGCAAGCATTGTTACGCCATCGGCTCCAACGAGGACGCCGCGCGCATGTCCGGCATCAAGATCGCCAATCACAAGATCCTGGTCTATGTCATTGCCGGGATCCTGGCCTCGCTCGCCGCCGTGGTGCTCTCCTCCAAGAACCTCACCGCCCAGTCCGGCATGGGCGTGATGTATGAACTCGACGCCATCGCCATGGCGGTCATCGGCGGCGTTTCGCTGTCGGGCGGGCGCGGTTCCATCGTCGGCACGGTGATCGGATCGCTGATCTTCGGCGTCATCATCTCCGGCTTCACCTTCCTGCGCCTCGACGCCTACTATCAGGAGATGGTCAAGGGCGTGATCATCGTCGGAGCGGTCGTTCTCGACCAGTGGCGCCAACGTATGCGTGCATTGAGGGCTTGACCATGTCAGACATCGTCCTGAAGACCGAAAACCTGACCAAGCGCTATGGCGGCGTGCATGCGCTCGAGGGCGCGAACTTCGAGCTGCGCAAGGGCGAACATGTCGCCATCATGGGCGACAATGGCGCCGGCAAGTCGACCTTCGTGCGCCAGATCACGGCGGTCGAACAGCGCACCAGCGGCAAGATCTGGTTCGACGGCAAGGAAGTGAATTTTACGGGTCCCATCGCGGCACGCGAGGCGGGCATCGAGACCGTATTCCAGAACCTGGCGCTGGCCGACGACCTCGACGTGCCATCGAACCTGTTCCTCGGCCGCGAGAGGGTGCTGTTCAACCTCGGGCCATTCTCGATCCTCGACCGCAAATATATGCGCAAGGCGACCGAGGCGGCTCTGGTTCGCACCGCGGTGAAAATACCCAACCTCTCCAACACCATCCGCCACATGTCGGGCGGCCAGCGCCAGTGCGTGGCGATCGCCAGGACAGCGACTTTCGCTTCCAAGCTGATCATCATGGACGAGCCGACGGCGGCCCTTGGCGTGCAGGAGACGGCGCAGGTCGAAAACATCATCCGGACGCTGAAGGACAATGGCGAGCCGCTGATCCTGATCAGCCACAATATGCGCCAGGTGTTCGACCTTTGCGACCGCATCGTCGTGTTCCGGCGCGGCCGCATCGTGGCCAATCTGCGCAAGGAGAACACCGACGGCCAGGACATCGTGTCCTACATCACCGGCGCCAAGACCGGGGAAGCCGAACTCGCGGCCTAGGGCCGGGCGCGGAGGCGGCGGTCATCGCCTCCCTGTCGATATATCCGGACCGCAAAAATCACCCTGCGCCCGTGACAGGCGCCCCTGCTTCGAACCATCCCCAGAGGAAATATCCATGACTCTCCGCTTCGCCCTCCTCGGTGCCGGCCGCATCGGCAAGGTCCACGCCCGCGCGGTCGGCTCCAATCCACAGGCCAAACTGGTTGCCGTCGCCGATGCCTTCGAGAAGGCGGCGACGGAATTGGCGACCGCCTATGGCGCGGAGGTGCGCACCATCGATGCCATCGAAAAATCCGGCGATATCGACGCCATCGTCATCTGCACGCCGACCGACACCCATGCCGACCTGATCGAGCGCTTCGCCAAGGCCGGCAAGGCGATCTTCTGCGAGAAGCCGATCGATCTGGACGCCAAACGGGTGGAGAAGTGCCTGGCCGTGGTGGACAAGGCCAAGGCGACGCTGATGGTCGGCTTCAACAGGCGGTTCGATCCTCACTTCGCCGCCGTGCGCAAGGCGATCGACGACGGCGCCATCGGCACCGTCGAGATGGTCACGATCACCTCGCGTGACCCCGGTGCACCGCCCATCGATTACATCAAGCGCTCGGGCGGCATTTTCCGCGACATGACCATCCACGATTTCGACATGGCGCGCTTCCTGCTCGGCGAGGAGCCTGTTGCGGTCAGCGCCCACGCCTCGGTGCTCGTGGACAAGAAAATCGGCGAGGCCGGCGATTTCGACTCGGTCAGCGTCATCCTCGAGACGGCTTCCGGCAAGCAGGCCATCATCTCCAACTCGCGCCGCGCCACCTATGGCTACGACCAGCGCATCGAGGTGCATGGTTCGAAGGGCATGGTCGCGGCCGAGAACCAGCGGCCGGTGTCGATCGAACTGGCCAACGACAAGGGCTATACCCGCCCGCCGCTGCACGACTTCTTCATGACGCGCTATCTCGACGCCTATGCCAATGAGATTGCAGCCTTCATCACCGCTGCGACATCGGGCAAGAAAGCGGCTCCGAGCGGAGCGGATGGGCTTGTGGCCTTGAGGCTCGCCGATGCGGCGCTGAAATCGGCGACGTCAGGCAAGACCGTCCGTCTCGACAAGTAACGGAAATCGACCCAAGAAAACAGGAGCAGAGCGATGAGCGCATTCGCCGATCGCAATTCAGAAACACGCGCCATCGTCACCGGCGGCGCGCAAGGCATTGGCTTCGCTGTCGCGGAGGCGCTTGCCGATGAGGGCTGCCGGGCGCTGGCACTCATCGGCCGCTCGCAGGAGAAGGGGGACAAGGCCGTCGCCAGCCTCAAGAAATCCGGCGTCGACGCCATCTTCATCAGCGCCGACGTTGCGAAAGTGGCGGACTGCAAGCGCGCGGTGGCGACCGCGATTTCGCATTTCGGCACAATCAACGCGCTGGTCAACGCCGCCGCCACATCGGCGCGCGGTTCGCTGGTCGAGACTTCAGAGGAGCTTTTCGACCAGATATTCGACACCAACGTGCGGGGACCCTTCTTCCTCATGCAGGGGCTGGTCGCACATCTGCTGGAACGCAAGGCGCCGGGCTCGATCGTCAACGTGCTGTCGATGTCGGCGCATGCCGGCCAGTCGTTCCTGACGCCCTATTCGACCAGCAAGGGCGCGCTGATGACGCTGACCAAGAATGTCGCCAGCTCCTACCGGAAGAACCGCATCCGCTGCAACGCCGTGCTGCCCGGCTGGATGGACACCGAAGGTGAGGCGATCGTGCAGAAAAAATGGCACGACGCGCCGGACGACTGGCTGGAGAAGGCCGAGGCCGCGCAGCCGATGGGCCAGTTGGTGAAGCCGGCCCAGCTTGCCCGGCTGATCACCTATATGCTGAGCCCGCAGGCCGGCGTCATGACCGGCTCGCTGGTCGACTACGACCAGAACATAGCCGGCGTTGTTGGGGAGTAACGGCACCACTACGTCCAGCAGAGCTCGGCCGTTTGTCCGGGCCATCATGGCCGCGTCTCAAAAGCCCTGTTGCCGGAGCATAGGCATTCCCATATAGTCAACATAGTCAGACTAGTCATGGGATTAAAATGCCAGAACCCAAGAAAGACACGAACTGGACGGTCGCCGGGGCAAAAGCCCGGCTATCGGAAGTTATCGAGCGCGCGCAATCTTCGCCGCAGACGATCACCAGAAACGGCAAACCAAGCGTGGTTGTCGTCTCGGCCGAGGAATGGCGGCGCAAGACGGCGCGTAAGGGTACGCTTGCGGAGTTCCTGCTGGACTCGCCGCTGCGCGGCGCCGATCTCGACCTTGAACGTCAACGCGACGAACCGCGTGATCTGCCGCTGTGAAGCTGCTGCTTGATACGAATGTCCTGTCCGAGGTGACGAGGCCGTCGCCGGACGCATCCGTTCTGGAGTGGCTGGACGGGCTGGACGAGGACCGTTCATTCATCAGCGTGGTTTCGATCGCCGAAATCCGGCGCGGCGTCGCCCTTATGGATGAGGGCCGCAAGCGCGAGGTCTTGGCCGAATGGCTCGCTCGGGACCTGCCGCAGCGCTTCGAGCAGAGGGTTTTGCCGGTGCACGAACCGGTCGCCTTGGCCTGGGGCGATCTGATGGGCCTTGCCAAGCGCCGCGGTCGCGGTTTGTCGTCAATGGACGGCCTGATCGCAGCCACCGCGATCGCGCAGAAGCTCGCTTTGGCAACACGCAATGTCAAGGACTTCGAAGGCTTCGGGATCGAACTATTCGATCCCTGGACTCCATGAACCGCTCGTGACGAGAAAAGGTCCCGATGCATCCATACTGGATCACGATAGACGGTCATCTTGGTGTCGGCGTCACCGCGCGATCGGAAGCCGATGCGCTCCAACTCTTCGCGCTCGCCTTTCCGTCCAAACAGGTCATTGGCATCGACATCGTCAAGGACATGGACGATCTCGACCAGAATCACGTCGTGCCCAATATGGTGGCCAACTGGCTTCGGCGTGGCATCTGGTTTCCCCAGGGCCAAGAGCACATTACAGACTGAGACAATTCATCAGTCTCAGCGGTACGTGACAAACAGCCCAGCATCGACTATATGACCCGCATGATCAACCTGACCGCCACGTATTGGTACTTTAGCAGCTCGCTGGCGGCGGGAGGATTGCGCTCGATCTGAAGATTGCAGATCAAACATCCGACAAGCCGCCAGACCTGGCGGCTTTTTTGTTTCAGCCGGCAGGTCTCCCAACCAGGAGCAGAAAGCCGTGTTGACCACCACAGACGACCTTCGGGTCACCGAAATCAGGACACTGAGCACGCCGGACGAGGTGATGGGCGAGATACCGCGCACGCTGACGGCGACGCGCACCGTGGCCACGGCACGCAACGCCGTCCATTCCATCCTCACAGGGGCCGACGATCGACTTGTTGTCATCGTCGGCCCTTGTTCCATCCACGATCCGGTCGCCGCCGTTGACTATGCCAGCCGTCTGGCGGCGCTGCGCGAAGCCCTGGCCGACCGGCTCGAGATCGTCATGCGCGTCTATTTCGAGAAGCCGCGCACGACCGTCGGCTGGAAGGGGCTGATCAACGATCCGGACCTCGACGGCAGCTTCAACATCGAAAAGGGCTTGCGCATGGCGCGCAACGTGCTGTCGGCCGTCAACAATCTCGGCCTGCCGGCGGCGACCGAATTCCTCGACATGACCATCCCGCAATATATCGCCGACCTCGTCGCCTGGGGCGCCATCGGCGCCCGCACGACAGAAAGCCAGATCCATCGCGAACTGGCCTCGGGCCTGTCCTGCCCCGTCGGCTTCAAGAACGGCACCGACGGCAATCTGCGGATCGCCGCCGAGGCGGTGAAATCGGCCGCGCAGCCGCATCATTTCATGGCGGTGACCAAGGGCGGCCGCAGCGCCATAGCGGCGACCAGCGGCAATGAGGATTGCCACGTTATCCTGCGGGGAGGCGTTCAACCCAACTATGACGCTGCGAGCGTCGCGGCCGCCGCCGCGGAACTCGCCCGCATTGGTGTCGCGCCGCGGCTGATGATCGATGTCAGCCACGCCAACTCAGCCAAGAAGCCCGAGAACCAGCCCAAAGTGGCGGCTGACGTGGCGGGCCAGGTGGCGGCAGGCGACGAGCGCATCATCGGCGTCATGATCGAGAGCAATCTCGTCGCCGGTCGGCAGGATGTGGTGGCCGGCAAGCCGCTCGTCTATGGCCAGAGCATCACCGATGGCTGCATCGACTGGGCGACCACCGAGACCGTGCTGCACGGCCTTGCCGGCGCCGTCGAGTGGCGCCGATCGGCACGGCGCGCGATGATGGAGAGCCGGCAGGGAGCCGCGTGATCTGGCAGGCCATGTCTGTATGGAAGGGCGGCGGTCTCCGGATTCGGACCGGTCTCAGGCCGCCTTCAGCCTTGCAATGCCTGGGTTTCGCGGCACCTCGGCCGGAGCGACCGACCTGGCGCCGGTGCGCCGCGCAATCCTCAACGAGCAGAAGCTCGGCCGACAAGCCTGACCGCGCCTGCAGGCGCCTGATCCGCCCGACCCCGCTCAACTCCTACGCTGAAACCGCCAACATCGTCGCCTGGTGTGAACTCCGCCAGGCGATCTGCAATTCCGCAACGATCGCATCGAGGATGCCCCGACCGAGCCGTGGTTCAAAGGCGAAGGCGACGGCTTGCGGCAGGTCTGGGTGAACGGGTGGGAGACGAATACCACCGCTGGTAACTGAGACGTTTGCCGCCGTTCGCGAGTAGCACCGACCGGTGTGCCCAGCGATCAGCACCAACTGATTGATTTGAAATGTCGGCGCTGCCCCTCATCTGCCTGCCGGCATCTTCTCCCCGTGTAGTGACGGGGAGAAGGGAGCGGTTTCGGCCTTGGCGCTTGCCCTGCGGTGCGGGAAACTGGCGAAATCCGTGGCGAAGGCCCGGCAGGGCAATGAGGGACGGCGCCGACGTTAAAGCTAGCAGCGGGCGTGGCATCATATGTGTTCCCCGCTGGATAGCGCTCGATCCTGCCAAGCCGCCGCTACCGCACATCGACCCAGCGCTTCTCCTCGAACGAGCGCGCCATGGCGTGCACGGTGCGCTCGATCTCCAGGCCTTGCGCGAATTCGATGAGCCGCGCCGGCTTGCCGGCGAGCCGCGTCAACAATTCGCGGCACTCGATGATCTTGAGATCGTTGAAGCCGAGGCCATGACCGGGCGCCGGCACAAAGGCGTCGTACGGCTTGTGGTGCGGCGCCACCAGGATGGTGCGATAACCCTGTTCGGTCGGGCGGTCCGATGTGAGGTAAAGCTGGAATTCGTTCATCCGCTCCTGATCGAAGAGTATCGAGCCCTTGGAGCCAAAAATCTGGACGGCGATGCGGCCCTTGCGGCCCCAGGCTGAGCGGTTGACCTGGAGCGTGCCGGCAATGCCGTTTTCCAGATGCATCAGCACGCTGGCGATGTCGTAGGTTTCGACCGCGCGGCGCCCGCCGGCCGCCAGCTTGCGGTCGGCATAGGGCTTGGCCATGTCGCAGATGACGCTGGCGACGCGGCCGAACAGGGCCGAGACCAGCGACAGCGGATGCACGGCGAAATCGTCGAGCGCGCCATAGCCGGAAGCGGCCTCGTGCTTCCAGAAGAACAGCGCCTCGGGATCGGCCATGAAATCCTCGTCCATCTCGATACGCAGATAGTTGACCTCGCCGATGATCTTTTCCTCGAGCAGCGCGCCGATGTGGCGGATGGCCGGGCTCTGGATGTAGTTGTAGCCAAGGGCCGCGACCTTGCCTGATTTCTTGGCCGCGGCGGCCATCGCCTCGGCTTCGGCAAAGTTCGGCGCCATCGGCTTTTCGCACCACAGATGCTTGCCGGCTTCGAGGATGGCGATGGCCATTTCCGGATGGAACTGGTTGGGCGTGGTCAGCGAGACGATATCGACCTCCGGGTCGTTGATCACGGCGCGCCAGTCGCCGGACGCCTTGGCGAAGCCGAACTCGTCGGCCTTGCGCCTGGCGAGATCCTCGTTGACCTCGCCGAGATGGACCAGCCGCGGCTTGGCAACGTCGGGAAAGACTGCGCCGACAGCGCTCCACGCGATGGCGTGGCATTTGCCCATGAAGCCCGTGCCGATAAGACCTACGCCGACCATCCGCGATTTCTCCACTGCTTGAAGCGCCGATTGGATGAATTAATCCATTTTCTTCGGGAATGGAATGTCTGCCTCATTTTTTATGGCGTTCTTGCACAAGCTCGCTATGATGAGGCAGAGAGGACGCTTCACGGATGAGCTTGAACGGGCCGACGATGGACGAACTGGTACCTCGCGACTTCGAGACGCTGCGCGCCACTATCCTGGATCGGCGCGAGAACCTGCCCAAGCGCATCGCCCAGATCGCCGCCTATGCGCTCGACAATCCGGACGACATCGCCTTCGGCACCGCTGCAAGCATCGCCGCCTCGGCCGGCGTGCAGCCTTCGACCCTGATCCGTTTCGCCCAGCAGCTCGGCTTCGACGGCTTCACCAGCCTGCAGCAGGTGTTTCGCGAGCGGCTGCGCGAGCGCAATTCTTCCTATGACGAGCGGTTGCAGGCGCTGCGGGCCAAGGCTGACGCCGGCGCCGGCCACCGGGCGATCTTCGACGGCTTCGTCGCCGCCGCCAGCACCTCGCTCAACGATATTTCGCGCACGCTGGACGACGCGCATCTGGAAGACGCTATTTCCTTGCTGGCGAAGGCGCAGACCATCTATGTACTGGCCAAGCGGCGCTCCTACCCGGTGGCGACCTACATCGCCTACGCGCTGGGCAAGCTGAAGATCCGCAACCAGCTGATCGAATCGGCCGCCGGCCTGAACGCCGAGATGGTCGGCTTCGCGACGCCGGCGGACGCCGTCATCGCCATCAGCTTCTCGCCCTACGCACCGGCCACAATCGAGGAAGCACGCAGCATTTCGGAACAGGGCGTGCCGATCGTCGCCATCACCGACAGCTCTTTTTCGCCGCTTGCCCAGTTCGCCAGGGTCTGGTTCGAGGTTGCCGAGGCGGACTTCGCTGGCTTCCGCTCGCTGTCGGCAACGATGGCGCTGGCCATGGCTCTGACCGTCGGGGTCGGCGAGAAGCGGCGCGACGCAAGCCGCAAGCGAAGAACCTGAATTTGACCCCGAGAAGGCTTGGGCGAGACCGGAAATCGGACACCGCCCATCGCTTCCCGCCTTCGGTCCGGGATCATGGCCGCGCAGTTTTCAGTACGGGAATGCTCATTCCATATTGACTATGGATTGGAATTATTATTTCATATTGCCGGCGCCACGCTGCCGCTCGCGCGTGTTATCCAAACAATGTTGTCCATGACAACAAGCCCGACGGGAGGTTCCAATGAGCGAAGCCGTGGACGCGAAACAGGCGCCGCTCGACGTCATCACCATCGGTCGTGCTTCCGTCGACCTCTATGGCCAGCAGATCGGCTCGCGGCTGGAAGACATCACTTCGTTCGCCAAGTCGGTCGGCGGCTGCCCGGCCAACATTTCGGTCGGCACGGCGAGGCTCGGCCTGCGTTCGGCGCTGCTGACGCGCGTCGGCGACGAGCAGATGGGCCGCTTCATCCGCGAACAGCTCAAGCGCGAAGGCGTCAACGTCGACGGTCTGAAGACCGACAAGGAACGGCTGACCGCCCTGGTGCTGCTCTCGGTCGAGAGCGAAGGCGTTTCGCCGATGATCTTCTACCGCACCGACTGCGCCGACATGGCGTTGGCGCCGGAAGACATCGACGAGGCTTTCATCGCCTCGGCGCGCTCGATAGTGGTCACCGGCACGCATTTTTCGCGCCCCAACAGCGACGCCGCCCAGCGCAAGGCGATCCGCATCATGAAGGCCAAGGGCGGCAAGGTTGTCTTCGACATCGACTATCGCCCGAATTTATGGGGCCTCGCCGGCCATGCCGAGGGCTTCGAGCGCTATGTGAAGTCGGACCGGGTCTCGGCCCAGTTGAAGACGGTGCTGCCCGATTGCGACCTCATCGTCGGCACTGAGGAAGAGATCATGATCGCCTCTGGCGCCGACGACTGCCTGAGCGCGCTGAAGACGATCCGCTCACTGTCCTCCGCCACCATCGTGCTCAAGCGCGGCGCCATGGGCTGCATCGTCTATGACGGGCCGATCAGCGACGATCTCGAGGACGGCGTCGTCGGCAAGGGTTTCCCGATCGAGATCTACAATGTGCTGGGCGCAGGCGACGCCTTCATGTCCGGCTTGCTGCGCGGCTGGCTCGGCGGCGAAAACCTGGAAACAGCGGCGACCTGGGCCAATGCCTGCGGCGCCTTCGCCGTTTCGCGGCTGCTTTGCGCACCGGAATATCCAACCTTCGAGGAGCTGCAGTTCTTTCTGAAGAACGGCAGCAGGCACCGGGCTCTGCGCAAGGACGAGGCGATCAACCACATCCATTGGGCGACCACGCGCCGGCGCGAGATCCCTTCGCTGATGGCGCTCGCCTGCGACCATCGCGTGCAGCTCGAGGACGTCGCGGCCAAGGCCGGCGCCGATCCTGCGCGCATCCGCGATTTCAAGGTGCTGGCCGTCAAGGCGGCGGCGAAGGTTGCCGCCGGCCGCGACGGCTACGGCATGCTGATCGACGAGAAACATGGCCGCGAGGCGATGTTCGAATTCGCCCGCCATCCCTTCGCCTGGCTTGGACGCCCGGTGGAACTGCCGGGATCGCGGCCGCTGCGCTTCGAGTTCTCGCAGGACATCGGCTCGCAGCTTGCCGAATGGCCTGTCGATCACTGCATCAAGTGCCTGTGCTTCTACCATCCCGACGATCCGGCGGCCTTGAAGGAAGAACAACAGCAGAAGCTGCGCGCGCTATTCGAGGCCGCGCGCAAGGTCGGCCGCGAATTGCTGGTCGAAATCATTGCCGGGAAGCACGGCAAGCTCGACGACACGACCATCCCGCGCGCGTTGGAGGAGCTTTACGCGCTCGGTATCAAGCCTGACTGGTGGAAGCTCGAGCCGCAGGCCTCGGCCGGCGCCTGGGCCAGGATCGAGGCTGTCATCCTGAAACATGATCCCTGGTGCCGGGGCATCGTGCTGCTTGGGCTCGAGGCGCCGCAGGACGAGCTGGAAGCCGCTTTCGCCGCCACGGCCAAGGCGCCGATCGTCAAGGGTTTTGCCGTTGGCCGCACAATCTTCGTCCACGCCGCCGAAGAGTGGCTCGCCGGCAGGATGTCCGATGACGAGGCCGTCGCCGACATGGCGTCGCGCTTCGAGCAACTGACCGAAGCGTGGCTTGCCGCGCGCGGCCGCAAGGCAGCATAACAGGCGCGGCACAAGGACTGCGAAGGAAAAGACCATGAGCAAGACAATCCGCCTGACGATGGCGCAGGCGTTGACCCGCTTCCTGTCCCACCAGATGACCGAGATCGACGGAAAAAAAATGCCGATCTTCGGCGGTGTCTGGGCGATCTTCGGCCATGGCAATGTCGCCGGCATCGGCGAGGCGCTCTACCAGGTGCGCGACGACTTGCCGACTTTTCGCGCCCACAACGAACAGGCGATGGCGCATGCGGCGATCGCTTATGCCAAGGCCAATTTCCGCCGCCGCTTCATGGCCGCGACCTCTTCGATCGGGCCGGGCGCGCTCAACATGGTGACGGCGGCCGCACTCGCCCATGTCAACCGCTTGCCGGTTCTGTTCCTGCCTGGCGATGTCTTCGCCAACCGCATTCCCGATCCGGTGCTGCAGCAGGCCGAGGATTTTTCCGACGGCACCGCGACCGTCAACGACTGTTTCCGTCCGGTCTCGCGCTATTTCGACCGCATCACGCGGCCAGAGCAGATCATCCCGGCGTTGAGCCGCGCGATGCAGGTGCTGACCGATCCGGCCGATTGCGGGCCGGTGACGCTGTCGCTGTGCCAGGATGTGCAGGCCGAGGCCTATGACTATCCGGATAGCTTCTTCGTCGAACGGGTCTGGCATCAGCGCCGGCCGCGTCCGGATCGCGGCGAGCTTGCCGCGGCCGTCGCAACACTCAAGGGCGCGAAGAAGCCGCTGATCATCGCCGGTGGCGGCGTCCTCTATTCGCAGGCATCGGATGAGTTGGCCAGATTCGCCGGGGGTGCCGGCATTCCGGTCTGCGAGACGCAAGGCGGCAAGTCCTCGCTGCCGGACGGTCATCCGCTCAATATGGCGGCGGTCGGCGTCACCGGCACTTCGGCCGCCAACCGGCTGGCTGAGGAAGCCGATGTGGTGCTGGCCATCGGCACGCGGCTGCAGGATTTCACCACCGGCTCTTGGGCGCTGTTCAAGAACTCCGGCAAGACCATCATCGGGCTCAACGTGCAGCCTTTCGATGCCGGCAAGCACCGCGCGCTGCCGCTGGTCGCCGATGCGGCCGAGGGTCTCGCCGAACTCGGCGCCGCGCTGAAGGGCTGGAAGGCGCCCGCCGTCTGGACCGAGAATGCGGCCAAGGGCAAGAAGATCTGGCAGTCCGACGCGGCCAAGGTGACGGCGTCGACCAACGTCGCTTTCCCCTCCGACGCGCAGGTGATCGGCGCCGTGCAGCGGGCCATGGGCTCCGGCGTGACCCTGCTGCATGCGGCCGGCGGCCTGCCGGGAGAACTGCACAAGCTCTGGCAGGCCGGCACGCCCGGCTCCTACCATGCCGAATACGGCTTCTCGACCATGGGCTACGAGATAGCCGGCGGGCTTGGCGCCAAGATGGCGAAGCCGGACGAAGAGGTCGTCGTCATGATCGGCGACGGCTCCTACCTGATGCTCAATTCCGAGATCGCCACCTCGGTGATGCTCGGTTTGAAGCTGACCATCGTGCTGCTCGACAACAGGGGTTTCGGCTGCATCAACCGGCTGCAGATGGCAACCGGCGGCGCCAACTTCAACAATCTGCTGAAAGACTCGCGCCACGAGATCCTGCCCGATGTCGACTTTGCCGCGCATGCGGCGAGCATGGGGGCGATTGCCGATAAGGTGCCGTCGATCGCCGAGCTGGAAAACGCGCTGCGGAAGGCGAAGACAAACGACCGCACCACCGTGCTGGTCATCGACACCGACCCGCTGGTCTCGACCGATGCCGGCGGCCACTGGTGGGACGTGGCGGTGCCGGAAGTCTCCGCGCGGCCACAAGTGAACGCGGCACGCAAGGCCTATGACGAGAAGCGGCAGATGCAGAGTGTCGGTGACTAATGTCAGCGCCGCCCCTCACCCTTACCCTCTCCCCATAAGAACGGGGAGAGGGGTCGCCAGCGTCGTGATCAGCCCCTTACCCGTCCCTATACGGGGAGAAGGTGCCGGCAGGCGGATGAGGGGCGGCACTGACGGCCAAAGAATGAGCTGTTTTGAAACTGGAGTGACGACTTGAAAGCCAAACTGGGCATGTCCCCCATTGCATGGTGGAACGACGATCTTGCCGAACTCAGCGATGATGTGTCGCTGGAGGAGTGCCTGCGCCAGTCGCGTTCGGCTGGCTTCACCGGCATGGAGATGGGCCGGCGTTTTCCCAACGATCCCGCTGTCATGCTGCCGATCCTGAAGGCGGCCGACGTGACGCTGTGCGGCGGCTGGTTCTCGGGCACGCTGGTCGATGAGGACATGGCCAAGAACAAGGATCGCATCCAGCCGATGATCGACCTGTTCAAGGCGGTCAATGCGCCCTGCATCGTCTATGGCGAGGTCGGCCGCTCGATCCAGGGCGACCGTTCCAAGCCGCTTGCCACCAAGCCGAAACTCACCAGCGACGAGATGAAGGCGTATGGCCGGCGCCTGACCGAGTTCGGCGAATGGTGTGCCGAACAAGGCATGCCGCTGTCCTACCACCATCATATGGCGGCGGTGGTCGAGACCGAGCCGGAGCTCGACGCCTTCATGCGCCATTCCGGCGAAGGCATTCCGCTGCTGCTCGATGCCGGCCATCTGGCCTTTGCCGGCGGCGATGTGCTGCGCGCCATCGACAACCACCACAGGCGCATCAACCATGTCCACGTGAAGGATGTGCGCATGGGCGTGATCGACAAGCTCGACCGTACGAAGCAATCCTTCCTCGACGCCGTGGCGCTCGGCGCCTTCACGGTGCCGGGCGATGGCTCGCTGGATTTCGGCGCCATCGTGCAGCGCTTCGCCGATCATGGTTATGAGGGCTGGTTCGTGGTGGAGGCCGAGCAGGATCCGAAAAAGAACCCGCCGCTCAGGATGGCGCAGGTCGGCCACAAGGAACTGATGCGGGTGATGACGGCCGCCGGCTACACGGTCGAAACGCAAGGTTTTCCGCATGCCTGACGCGAGGGTTCCCTGCGAGGCGGGTTGCTATAGATTGGGCTGATGAAAGATTCCGAACATCCCTTCTTCCGACCACTTTGGCGGCGCGTCGCCGTCGTCGCGGTCTGCGTCCTCTGGTCGGTCATCGAGTTCGCCACCGGCACGCCGTTCTGGGGCGTCATCGCGCTCGGCTTTGCCGGCTATGGCGTCTGGCAGTTTTTTTACCTCTACAAGCCGGCCGACGAGAGCAAGGCAACGGCCGAGCCCGAAGCGAAGGAGTGACTGATCCTATGCGTTGGCGATTAGCTTGGCCTTCGCAAATCTTCGGCCGGCGCCCTTCCAACTTCGTCATCCTAGGGCGAAGCAGGAGCGAAGCTCCGTCGCGGAGACCCTGGGATCCATGCCGTTACCTCGGCCGAAGGGCACAGCGGAGCGGAATTCTGCACCGTCACACCAGCTTCAAAGTCTTGGCATGGATCCTAGGGTCTGCGCTGCGTCGCTACGCTCCTTGCTGCGCCCTAGGATGACGAAGTT